>NZ_JBFAXR010000026.1:0-77611 GCF_040680895.1 Streptomyces sp. NPDC051940
GAGCGGGGAGCTGAGCTCCCCGCCCCCCTCAGGAGGTGGTGGTCACCGCACGCGCGCTGGCGCGGTCAGGCCGCGTCCGGCGACAGCGCCTCGATGTCGAGGGTGATCCGGATCTTGTCGGAGACGGCCGCGCCCGCCGCGCCGCCGGTCACGCCGAAGTCCGCGCGGCTGATCTCCGTGGAGGCGGAGAAGCCGGCCACCTTGCCGCCCTGGTAGTGGTCGCCGAAGCCGCCGATCTCGAGGGTGAGGGTCACCGGCTTGGTGATGCCCTTCAGGGTGAGGTGCCCGTCGACCAGGAACGTCTCCTCGTCCTCGATGCGGATGCCCGTGGAGCTGAAGGTCATCGTGGGGTGCTTCTCGACGTCCAGGAAGTCCTCGTTGCGGACATGGTCGTCGCGCATCTTGTTGGCGGTGTTCACCGAGGCGGTGCTGATCACGGCCTCGACCTTCGACTCCAGCGGGTTCTCCGCCGTCACGATCGTGCCCTGCACGTCGTCGAAGCGGCCACGGACCTTGGAGACGCCCAGGTGACGAACCGTGAAGGCGGCGTCCGTGTGGACGGGGTCGATGGTCCAGGTGCCCGCGAGGAAGCCGGGGACGGTGAGCTCGGTGCTGGTCATGGAAAGCCTCATCTCGGTTATTGCGGAACTATTGGTTGAACGCTCATCTAACATAACAGGAAACAGTTGAAACCTCAAGCACCGGGTATGCTGGGAGTATGACCGACAGCGACTTCCGATGGCTCACCGAGGACGAGCAGCGCGTGTGGCGCTCGTTCATGCAGGCTTTCAACGACTTCAACGCCCATCTGGACCGCCAGCTGCGGCAGGACTCCGGCATCCCCGTGGCGTACTACGAGATCCTCGTGATGCTCTCGGAGGCTCCCGGCCGGCGGCTGCGGATGGGCGAGCTGGCCGAGAAGCTGAGCTCCTCGCGCAGCCGCCTCTCGCACGCGGTGACCGCGCTGGAGAAGGCCGGCTACGTCTCGCGCTGTGCCGCCGACGGCGACCGCCGCGGCCAGGTGGCCCAGCTGACGCAGACGGGCTACTCGGTGCTCGAGGCCGCCGCCCCCGGGCATGTCACCGAGGTGCGCAGCAACCTCTTCGACCTCCTCACCCCGGAGCAGCTGACGGCGCTGGGCGAGATCGCCGCCGCCATGAACGGCAAGATGAAGGGCGTGTGCGCGCAGGCCCGGGCGGAGGCCGAGGCGGAGGACTGTCCGACGACCGTCGTCTGACGTCTTTCTTACGAACCGGCCCCGCCCCTGGCCCCGGGCCGCCCCGGGTGCTCGAATCGAGGGGTGGATCCCGAACTCAGCGGCACCCCCGTGGGCCGCCGCCTCGTCCTCGGCATACTGGCGCTCGGCGCCGGCGCCGTCGTCGCAGCCCCGGCCGTCCAGCGGCAGTTCGAGAAGGGCCTCGGCTCCGTCGCGGGCAAGGACCCGACGGGCCTGACGGGCCTGCTGCCCAACGGCGGAGGCTTCCGCTACTACTCCGTCGCCGCCTCCGTCCCGCACCGCGACGAGACGGACTACGGCCTGAAGGTCGGCGGCCTCGTCGACCGCCCGCACACCTACACCCTCCCCGAACTGCGCGCCCTGCCCCAGCGCCGCATCGTCCGCGACGTGCAGTGCGTGACCGGCTGGCGGGTGCTGAAGGTCCCCTTCGAGGGCGTACTGCTCTCCGACCTGCTGGACGCCGCCGGCGTACGCGGCTCGGCGAAGGCCGTCCGGTTCACCTGCTTCGACGGCGCCTACAGCGAGAGCCTCACCCTCGACCAGGCCCGCCGCGACGACGTCCTGGTGGCGCTGCGGATGCAGGACAAGCCCCTCGGCCACTCGCACGGCGGGCCGGTCCGGCTGTACGTCGCGCCGATGTACTTCTACAAGTCGGCGAAGTGGCTCTCCGGCATCACCCTCACCGACGAGGTGGTCCCCGGCTACTGGGAGCGCCTCGGTTACGACGTCGACGCCTGGGTCGGCCGCTCCAACGGACGTGACGATGCTCCGACCGCCTGACCACCGCGAGCAGGGCATCCCCCGCTTCACCCCCGCCGAGCGCTGGGTGCACCGCACCACCGCCTGGCTGATGGGCCTGCTCCTGCTGACCGCCGCGGTCCTGTACGTGCCCCAGCTCGCCGAGCTGGTCGGCCGCCGGCTGCTGGTCGTGCGTGTGCACGAGTGGAGCGGGCTGCTGCTGCCCGTACCGGCGCTGCTGGGGCTCGTCTCCCGGGCGTTCCGCACCGATCTGCGGCGGCTGGGGCGCTTCGGGCCGCACGACCGGAGCTGGCTGCGGGCCGCCGCGCGCAGGGACCCGGTGCGGGAGGCGGGGAAGTTCAACGCCGGACAGAAGCTGTACGCCGGGTTCACCGCCGGGGCGGGGCTGGTGATGCTGGGGACGGGGCTGCTGATGTGGTTCACGCATCTGACGCCGCTGCGCTGGCGGACCAGCGCCACCTTCGTACACGACTGGCTGGCGCTGGGCTTCGGGCTGGTGATCGTCGGCCATGTGTGGATGGCGCTGGCCGATCCGGAGGCGCGGCGGGGTATGCGCACCGGCCGGGTGTCGCCTTGGTGGGCGACTGCCGAGCACCCCCTGTGGACACAGCTGACAGACTTGGACCGTGCCGGACCACGACGCGACCCAGACGCCTGACGACACCGCCGAGCCCGAGCTGCCCGGCGACGGCCCCGCGCCCGCCGACGGGCCGGGGTCCGGCGGCGACGACCGCCCGCCGCCCACGGGCGGCGGCGGGCGGAGCGACAAGATGCCGCTCTGGCTGCCCAAGGCCGTGGTCCTGGCCCTGACCCTGTACGCGGCCTTCCTCCTGGCGAACTGGGCCTTCCACCGGCTGACCGGCCTGCTGCTGAACATCCTCGTGGCGTTCTTCCTGGCCCTGGCCATCGAGCCGGCCGTCGACTGGATGGCGCACCGCGGCATACGCCGCGGGCTGGCCACGGCGCTGGTGTTCCTCGGGGTGGTGGTGTTCTTCGGCGGCTTCCTGGCGCTGCTCGGCTCGGTGCTGGCGGACCAGGTGCGGGAGCTGGTGGAGAACTTCCCGTCGTACGTCGACTCCGTCGTGGTCTGGCTCAACGACCAGTTCGGAACGCAGCTCGAAGCGGACAAGCTGCAGGACGACTTCCTGAGCTCCGAGTGGGTGCAGAACTATCTGAAGCAGAGCGCCGACAACGTCTGGACGGTGTCCACGACCGTCCTCGGCGGCCTGTTCAAGCTGCTCACCATCCTGCTCTTCGCCTTCTACTTCGCCGCCGAGGGCCCGCGGCTGCGCCGGACGCTGTGCTCCGTGCTGCCGCCCGCCCGGCAGGCGGAGGTGCTGCGCGCCTGGGAGATCGCGGTCACCAAGACCGGCGGCTACCTCTACTCACGCGGTCTGATGGCGCTGATCTCGGGCGTCTGCCACTACATCGTCTTCCTGATCCTCGACATCCCCTACGCCCCGGCGCTCGCGGTGTGGGTGGGCGTGGTGTCGCAGTTCGTCCCGACGGTCGGTACGTATCTGGCGGGGGCCCTGCCGATGCTGCTGGCGTTCACGGTCAGCCCGTGGGCGGCGCTCTGGGTCCTCGTCTTCGTGATCATCTACCAGCAGTTCGAGAACTACGTCCTGCAGCCGAAGATCACCTCGAAGACGGTGGACATCCACCCCGCCGTCGCCTTCGGCTCGGTCATCGCGGGCGCGGCCCTGATGGGCGCGGTCGGCGCCCTGATCGCGATCCCGGCGACGGCCACGCTCCAGGGCTTCCTCGGCGCCTACGTCACCCGCTACGAGGTCGACCCCGACGCCCACGCCCCCCGCCCCCGCCGGGGCCGCGGCCGCACCCTGCTGCGGCGGATGCGCGGGGCGCTGCGGCGCTGAGCCCGACGTCAGCCGTCCCCGGCGGACTCCTCCGGCCAGGTCCACCGCGGCATCGTGCGCAGCGGGTGCAGGTCCGCGTCCGACTCCGCGTGCGAGTTCTGCCGCGCGACCTCGGTGCCGAACTCGACGTGTGTGCGCAGCGCCTCGCGGAAGGGGGCGTCGGCGGGCAGTCCGGCCTTGTCGGCCGCCGCCAGATACAGCTCGGCGAACCGCCGCCGCTGCTCCTCCGTGATCCGCAGCCCCCGGTGTACGGCGATGATGTGCGCGAAGCCGCCGTGCTCCCGGGTGAAGTCGTCGGGGCCGCCGAACACCTCGCTGTCGAACGCCGTCAGCGCGTCCACATGCGTGGGGCTGCCCTCCCCGAACAGGGGCTGGAGCAGCGGGTCGGCGAGCACGTCGGTGTAGAAGACGTCGATGAAGCGGCGTAAGGCGTCGTGCCCACCCGCGTGTTCGTAGAGGCTCTCCATGCGGGACAGCATTCCCAGGCCCGGGCGGAAGCCACAAGCGCCAGTTGTCCGCCCTACCGCCCTGCCGTCCTACCGCCCCCGCGCCGCCGGCACGCCGCTCTCCGGCCGGGGGGCCGCGGGTGACGACAGCAGTTCGTCCACGACCGCCGCCAGGCCCTGGTGGCGGCCCGTCGCGACCGCGCGGAGGTAGCCCTCGTCGCCGAGGGCCTCGCGGGCGAGCCGTTCGCACTCGAGGTGCGGGAGGTCGAAGTGGGCCGAGCCGAAGCGCTTCGTGCCGAACGACTGCCAGCCCGCCTCCGCGCCCCCGTGGATCCGCGCCGCGAACCCGGGGTCGGTGCGGGCGACGAGCGGGGCGATGTGCTCCAGCGTCATCGTCATGCCGATCGCGTCGCGGAACACCCGCTTGATGGCGAGGCACTCGAGGTTGAGCTCCAGCGCCCGGACGGCCGAACCGCGCCGCCACAGCGTGTACGCCCACGCGTAGAGGGCGTAGCTGCGCGCCCACAGCTCGCCGCTCTCCACGGCCAGATCGTGCGCCTCGTGCAGCAGCGCCGTCGCCTCGTTCGTCTCACCCGCGAAGGCGAGGCACTGCCCGAGCTGCACCTGCGCCAGCAGGGCCAGCGAGTCCAGCCGCCCCAGCTCCCGCAGCCGCCGCACCGCGTCCCGCAGCAGCGCGACGGCCTGCGGCATGTCGTCGCTGATGGCGTACGCGATGCCCAGCATCTGCCGGACGTGTGCCTGCGCCACCTCGTCGCCGCTGATCTCCGCGAGCTCGGCGCCCTCGGCCGCCGCGTCCTTCGCCGCCACCGGATCGCCGGCGATGACCGCGAGGAACGCCGTCACCCACAGCGCGCGCGCCCGCGGCGCCGGCTGGGTGGTCCGCGCCGCCAGTACGCGCCCCAGCCATGCTCGCCCCTCGGAGAGCCGGCCGCAGCCCATCCAGTAGAACCACAGCGTGGAGGCGAGCTGCTGGCCCAGATGCGCGTCCTCGGGCCGGCGCAGGCAGTGCTCCAGCGCCAGCCGCAGATTGGGCAGCTCCCGCTCGATCTGCTCGGGCACCTCGGACTGCCGCGGGCCGAACCAGTCCAGCTCGCACCAGATGGCCACCCCGAGATACCAGTCCCGGTGCCGGTCGCGCAGCCGCTCGGTCTCCCGCAGGGTCCCCAGCCACTGGGCGCCGTACTCCCGCACCGTGTCGAGCATCCGGAACCGCACGCCGCCCTGCCACTCCTCGCGCAGCACGACCGACTGGGAGACGAGCTGGCCGAGGACGGAGGCGAGATCGGCGACCTCGAGGCTGTCGTCGGCGCAGACGTACTCCGCGGCGTCGAGCCCGAAGTCGCCGGTGAACACCGACAGCCGGGCCCACAGCAGCCGCTCCCGCGGGGTGCACAGCTCATGGCTCCAGCCGATCGCCGTACGCAGCGTCTGGTGCCGGGCCGTACCGCCGCGCCCGCCGGACACCAGGAGCCGGAACCGGTCGTCCAGCCGCTGGGACAGCTGGTCCGGGGAGAGGCTGCGCAGCCGGCCGGCGGCCAGCTCCAGCGCCAGGGGGATGCCGTCGAGGCGGCGGCAGAGCTCGGCCACGGCGGCGGCCTTCGCGCCCGCGGGGTCGAAGCCGGGGACGACCGTGCGCGCCCGGTCGGTGAACAGCCGCACCGCGTCGGAGCCCGGGGCGTCGGCGGGGAGCGGGGCGAGCGGGAACAGCCGCTCGCCGTCGATGTCCAGGGGGCGCCGGCTGGTCGCCAGCACCCGCAGTCCGGGGGCCTTGCGCAGCAGTTCGGCGGTGAGGCGGGCGCACTCGGCGTCCGCGTGCTCGCAGCTGTCCAGCACCAGCAGCGCCCGGCGGCCCGACAGCCGGTGGGTCAGCAGCCGCAGCGGGGGCGCCCCGCCGGCGTCGGCGAGCCCGAACACGTCCAGCGCGGCGTGCACCAGCCCGTCACCGCCGGACAGCTCCGAGACCTCCAGCAGCCACACCCCGTCGGGGTACCGGCCGGCCAGCTCGGCCGCCGCCCGCAGCGCGAGCCGCGACTTGCCGACCCCGCCCACCCCGGTGACCGTCACCAGCCGGGCCCGCTCCAACGCCTCGCCGAGCAGGCCGAGTTCGCTGCGGCGCCCGATGAACCGGCTCAGCTCGGCGGGCAGGTTGCCCGGCGGGCGCGGCGCTGAACCGTCGTGGGGGAGGCGTCTGTTGCGTCGCATAGCTCACCGAGCGTACTGACGGGGCTGCGGTGCGTGGGGGTGTTGGTGCGATCGAGACCTGACGTTCGAAGCGCGGGAGCGACGCGCGGCGGCCGGCCGCAGCTGGCCGGCGGCCAGCGCGCCCAGGACCACGACGCCGCCGAGGATCTGCCACGGGGTGAGGGACTGGCCGAGGGCGAGCCAGCCGAGGGTGGTGGCGACGAGCGGGCTGAGCAGTCCGAGGAAGGTGACGTTCGTCGGGGACAGGGCGCGGATGCCGCGGAACCACAGGACGTAGGCGAACGCCGTGCCGAACAGGGTGAGATACGCGTACCCCGCGAGGTTGCCGGCCGTCAGCCCGGCCGGCGGGGCGCCCTCCACGGCCAGGGCGACCGGCAGCAGCACCAGGCCGCCGGCGACGAGCTGCCAGCCGGTGGTGGCGAGCAGCGGTGCGGGGGAGGCCCAGCGCTTGCTGAGGACGACGCCCAGCGCCATCACGCCCGCGCCCGCCGCGGCGGCCGCGACGCCGAGCCAGTCCAGCGCCGCGTTCGCCCGCAGGACGAGCAGGCTCACCCCGCCGACGCCCGCGATGCCGGCGAGGACCGGCCGCAGGGTGAGCTTCTCGCCGAGGAGGCCGGCGGCCAGGCCCACCGCGAGCAGCGGCTGCAGCGCGCCGATGGTGGCGGCGACGCCGCCGGGGAGGCGGTACGCGCCGATGAAGAGCAGCGCGAAGAACGCGCCGATGTTCAGCGTGCCCAGTACCAGCGACCGCCACCACCACACGCCCTGCGGCAGCCGGCGGGTGAGGGCGACGAGGAGCAGCCCCGCGGGCAGGGCGCGCAGGAGGGCGGCGAGCAGCGGCCGCCCGGGCGGAAGCAGCTCGGTGGTGACGAGGTACGTCGAGCCCCACACGGCCGGGGCGATGGCGGTGATCAGGACGGTGGTCGTGCGGCTGGTGGCGGGCATGGCGTCCGACTCCCCTTCGGGTTGCTTAGCTCTAAGGGAATTTACCTCACGACTAAGGTAACTGTCTCATCGTTAAGATAAATTCCCCGAGCGGGCATCCGATGTGGCCGCGCCCCGCCGTCGCCGCATAGCCTGGCCCCGTGGCAGATCACGTGGACCGAGTGCTGGAGCAGTGGGCCCGAGAGCGGCCCGATCTGGACGTCTCGCCGATGGCCGTCATCGGCCGCGTCTCCCGGCTGGCCCGCCTCCTGGACGGCGAACTGCACCGCGCCTTCACCCCGTACGGACTGGACCGCGGCTCCTTCGACGTGCTGGCCACCCTGCGCCGCAGCGGGGCCCCGCTGACGCCGACGGAGCTGATGCGCTCGTCGATGGTCACCTCCGGCGCGGTCTCCCAGCGGCTGGACCGGCTTCAGGCCCGCGGGCTGGTCGCCCGCACCCCGAGCGAGTCGGACGGCCGCGGCGTCCAGGTCTCCCTCACCGAGGAGGGACGGGAGCTGATCGACCGCGCCGTGGAGTCGCACGTCGAGAACGAGCACCGCATCCTCGCGTCCCTGCCCCGCGAGGAGCGCGACACCCTCGCCGCCGCCCTGCGCGAACTCCTGCAGGCGCTCGGCGACAAGCAGCCCTGAGCCGGCTCAGTCCGGCGTGCCCGGGGTGATCAGCCCCGTCTCGTACGCCGCGATCACCGCCTGCGCGCGGTCGCGCAGCTGCAGCTTCGACAGGATCCGCGCCACGTGCGTCTTGACCGTGGCCTCGCTGAGGTGGAAGCGGCGCGCCAGCTCCGCGTTGCTGTGGCCGCGGGCCAGTGCCTCCAGGACCTCCAGCTCGCGCGGGGTGAGCGAGGAGAGGTCGCGGTGCAGCGCCGCGCTGCGGGTGCCGGCCGTGGCGAAGCGCTCCACCAGCCGGCGGGTGATCGCCGGCGCCAGCAGCGCGTCGCCGGAGCGGACCAGCCGCACCGCGGCCGCGAGATGCTCGGGCGTGACGTCCTTCAGCAGGAAGCCGCTCGCGCCCGCCGTCAGCGCCGCGTAGACGTACTGGTCGAGGTCGTACGTGGTGAGGATGATGATCCGCGGGGCCTGGGACTCGCCCGTGAGGATGCGGCGGGTGGCCTCCAGGCCGTCCGTCCCCGGCATCCGTACGTCCATCAGCACCACGTCCGGCCGGGTGCGCCGGACCGCCGCCACGGCCTCCTCGCCGTCGGACGCCTCCGCGACCACCTCGATGCCGTCCGCGGCCAGGATCATCCGGAAGCCCGTACGCACCAGGGCCTGGTCGTCCACGATGACGACCCGGGGTGCCTCGGTCACGGGACCTCCAGGGGGATGACCGCGCGGACCCGGTAACCCCCGCGCGGGCGTTTGCCGGTCTGGAGCGTACCGCCGTACACCGACAGCCTCTCGCGCAAGCCCATCAGCCCCCGTCCGTTGCCCTCCGCCGGCAGCGGTACGCCGCCGTCGTCCTCCACGGCTATCCGCAGCTCGTCCGGCGCGTACGCCACGGTCACCGTGATGTCCGCGCCCGAGGCGTGCTTCACCGCGTTCGTCAGCGCCTCCTGCACCACCCGGTACGCCGCCAGGTCCACGCCCGACGGCAGCGGCACGGCGTCGCCCTCGGTGCGCACCGAGACCGCCGAGCCCGTCGCCCGTACCCCCTCGACCAGCTCCGTCAGCCGCGCCAGACCCGGCTGCGGGGCGAGGTCCGCCGTGCCCGCCGGATCGGGGCCTTCGGCGGCCATCGTCAGCAGGCCCATCACCTGGCGCAGCTCCGCCATCGCGGTGCGGCCCGCCGTCTCGACCGCCAGCATCGCCTCCCGCGCCTGGTCGGGCTCGGCGTCGAGCACCTTGCGGGCGGCCCCCGCCTGGATCGTCATCATGCTCACGTTGTGGGTGACCACGTCGTGCAGCTCGCGCGCGATGCGCTGCCGCTCCTCGTCCACCGCCCGCCGGGTCGCCGCCTGCTGCTCCTGCTGCAGCCGGCGCGCCCGCTGCTGCCACGCGTGCAGCGCGTTCGCGGCCAGCGCGACGGGCACCAGCACCAGCAGCGGGACCCAGCCGCGGTCGACGTCCGGTACGAGGTGGCTGCGCCACAGCAGCGCCACGGCCGCCAGCAGGCTGCCCACCGCGGCCTTGCGGTACCGGCTGTACATCACGGCGCTGTACGCGGCGATCAGCACCGCCGCGAACGTGACCGCCGTGGCGTCGGTGGACACCTCGCCCACATGGAACAGCGACACCCCCGCCAGCACCGCCCACAGCGCCCCGAGCGGATACCGCCGCCGCAGGGCCAGCGGCGCCACCGCCAGCACGCCCAGCGCCAGCTCCCACCACTGGACGGGCGGCAGGTTCTGCTCCAGCGCGGCCCTGACCTGGGCGCCGACCGGCAAGCAGTCGTGCACCTCGCCAAGCGGGTCGGACGGCGGGCAGATCCGCACGCCCTGCCCCTCCAGGCGCTCCTGCTCGAGCGGGTCGATCGGTTCCACCGGTTCCGTCGGTTCGGGTACGCCCTCGTTCCACGGATCCGGCTCCGCCGGCACCTTCGGCGGGGCCGGGGCGTCACCGGGGCTCTGCCACAGGGCCGCGGGCCGGTCCTGCAGTTCGACCCACGACCGGTCGAGGTCCGTGCTCACCACGCCGACCGCCAGCACCAGCGCCAGCAGCGCGTCCACCGCCCACGGCCGGCTGCGCGCGGCGCGCCCCGCCCGCGCCACCGCGGCCCGCAGCCGGCCCGAGCGCCAGCGGTTCTCCCTGTTCACCCGGATAAGTGTGCCAAGGCGCCGGGTGTCCGCGGATCCCTCGTGCGGCGCACTGCCGTCGACTCGTGGCGTACATCGCAGGGATGACGCCCGCCCGCATGGGCCGAGCGCGGTACGGACGTTCCGCACCGCGGGCGACGTGCCCGGCGCCCTGCCGCCCCTAGCTTCGGGGAGCCAGCGAAGGCCCATCAGCGGAGGACCCATGCCCCTCATCGACGTCACCGACGTGCGCAAGACCTACGACGACGGACCGCCCGCGCTCGCCGGGCTCAGCCTGCGCGTCGAGGCGGGCGAGGCGCTCGCCGTGCTCGGGCCCTCCGGCAGCGGCAAGTCCACCCTGCTGAACCTGATCGCGGGCCTGGACCGCCCCACCGAGGGCAGCGTCACCGTCGACGGCCTGCGCGTCGACGAGCTGGGCGAGAGCGCCTCCGCCCGCTACCGCCGCGCGCGCATCGGCATGGTCTTCCAGTTCTTCAACCTGCTCGACGATCTGACCGTCACCGACAACGTCCTCCTCCCGGCGCAGCTCTCCGGCATGCCCCGCAAGCAGGCCGCCGCCCGCGCCGCCGAACTGCTCGCCTTCCTCGGCATCGACCGGCACGCGCACGCCTACCCCGGACGGCTCTCCGGCGGCGAGCGGCAGCGGGTCGCCGTCGCCCGCGCCCTGATGAACCGCCCGCCGCTGCTCCTCGCCGACGAGCCCACCGGCGCGCTCGACACCGCCTCCGGAGCGGAGGTACGGGAGCTGCTGCGCGAACTGAACGCCGACGGGCAGACGATCGTCCTCGTCACGCACGACCTCGCGCTCGCCGAGTCGTGCGCCACCCGCACCATCGAACTCGTCGACGGCCGGATCGCCAGAGACGTCACGGCGGTGGCCCGGTGACCGCTCTGGGCAAGGTGGTGCGCGCCGGAGTCGGCCGCAAACGGGTGCAGACGGCGGTGATGGTGCTGACCACGCTGCTGTCGGTGGCGGCGTCCGTGCTGGCGCTGGGCCTGCTGGAGGCGTCCCGGGCACCCTTCGAGCGGGCCTTCGCCCGGCAGCACGGGGCCCATCTGACGGCCGAGTTCCAGGGCGTGACCGCCGCGCAGGCCAGGCGGACCGCCACGGTGGAGGGCGTGTCCGCGACTGCCGGCCCGTATCCGGTGGCCGCCGTGCGGATCCGCCCGGCCGGCAGCGGACCCGCCGTGTTCGGGGCGCCGTCGATGACCCTCGCCGGCCGCTCCGCCGCCCACGCCGACGTGGACGACGTGAGCATCGTCCGGGGCCGCTGGGCGCGGCAGCCCGGCGAGATCGTGCTGGAGGCGGGCAGCCCCTTCGCTGATCTGGACCCCGACGGCAGGGTGAAGGCCGGGGACACGGAGCTGACCGTCGTCGGCGTCGCCGAGTCCGTGGGCGGCAGCGCCGACGCCTGGGTCGTCCCGGACCAGCTGACGGCCCTCGCGGCGAAGCCCTCGTACCAGATGCTCTACCGCTTCACGGACGCCGACAGCCGCGCCGACATCAAGGCGCACGGCAAGGCCGTGGCCGCCGCCGCGCCCGAGGGCTCCGTCGCCGGCACCCAGTCCTATCTCGACGTCAAGCAGGCCGCCGAGGAGTCCACGGGCGCCTTCATCCCCTTCGTCACCGCCTTCGCCCTGCTGGGCCTGGCCATGTCCGTGCTGGTCATCGGGATCGTGGTGAGCGGCGCGGTGGGGGCCGCGACCCGCCGGATCGGCATCCTGAAGTCCCTCGGCTTCACCCCGCCCCAGATCGGCCGCGCCTATGTGGCGCAGGCCCTGATCCCGTCCGCGGTGGGCGCGGCCCTCGGCACGCTGCTGGCCAACGTCCTCGCCGTACCGCTCATGGCGGAGGTGGCGGAGGCGTACGGCACCGGGACGCTGTACATCCCGGCGTGGGTGAGCGCCGTGGTGCCCCTGGCCGTGCTGGCGCTCGTCGCCGTCACCGCCCTCGGTCCGGCGCTGCGCGCGGCGCGGCTGCGCACCGCCCGGGTGCTGGGCGTCGGGCGGGCGACGGAGTCGGCGCGGGGGCGGAGCGTACGCAATCTGCTCGGCCGGCTGCCGCTGCCGCGGTCGGTGACCCTGGGGCTGGCGGGGCCGTTCGCGCGGCCCGCCCGCTCGGCGACCATGGCCGGGGCGGTGGCGTTCGGCACGCTGGCGGTGACGTTCGCGGTGGGGCTGGGCAGCACGCTCTTCGCCATCCAGCGCGACGGCGACCCCGACCGCGGCGCCGAGCCGGTGACGGTCCGCACGCTGCGGTTCGACGATCCGGTGGCGGGGGCCGTACCCGGGCCGCCGGTGGGCGGGCCGCCGAAGCCGGCGGACCCGGTGCGGACGGCGGCGGTGATCGAGGCGCGCCCCGAGACCGCGTCGTACTACGGGATCACCGAGTTCGAGGCGCGGGCGCCGGGCCTGAAGGGCGGCGTGCCCGTGAAGGCGTACACGGGGGACAGCGCGTCGAGCAAGCACACGATGATGGCCGGCCGCTGGTTCGAGAAGAAGGGCGAGGCCGTGGCGGCGTCGCGCTTCCTGCAGAGCACGGGCAAGGAGATTGGCGACACGGTCGCCCTGGCCGACGAGGGCCGCACGGTGCGGCTGACGATCGTCGGGGAGGTCTTCGACCTCGGCGACGACGCGATGTCGGTGCGCGCCGACCAGACGTCCCTCGCGGGGCTCCGGCCGGAGGAGGGCATGACGGACTTCACCGTCGCGGTGGTGTCCGGCACCGACACCACCGCGTTCATCAAGGCGCTGGACGCGGACCTCGAACCGCTCGGTGCCTCGGCCGAGCCCACCGAGCCCAGCAAGTCCAGCGTGATCGTGGCCATGCAGGGGCTGATCGTGACGCTCACCCTGATGCTGATCACGGTGGCCGGCCTGGGTGTCCTCAACACCGTGGTGCTGGACACCCGCGACCGGGTGCGCGACCTGGGCGTCTTCAAGGCCCTGGGGATGACCCCGGGGCAGACGGTCAGCCAGGTGCTCACCCAGGTCGCCGCGATCGGCCTGGTGGCGGGCGCGATCGGCGTCCCGCTCGGCGTGGCGCTGCACGGTTACGTCATCCCGGCGATGGGCGACGCGGTGGGCACCCCCGTCCCGTCCTCGCACATCGACATCTACGGCACGCTCCAGCTGGCACTGCTGGCCCTGGCGGGCGTCGGCATCGCGGTGGCCGGTGCGCTGCTGCCCGCCGGCTGGGCGGCCAAGGCCGCGACGGGGCGGGCGCTGCGGGCGGAGTGAGGGCCGCGTGCGCGGGCGTGACAGGCCGTACTGCCTGTCACGCCCGCATGTCCTCAGCCGGACCGGTCGAGTACGACCGAGTCCCCGGAGCCGTCCAGGGCCGTCAGCCGCAGCTGGTCCGTCCCCTCCCGGCTCAGCAGCCCGCTCCCCCCGGAGGCCGAGCAGTCGCCCCGCGACTTCTCCGCGACGGCCTGCGGCGGGCCGAAGACCAGCCCGTCGCGCACCGATACGAGCAACGACGGTCCCTCGCAGTGGCCGTCGTCGGAGTCCACGGAGAGGTAGAAGACCTCGCTGCCGATCGCGCCCTGCTGGACGGTGACCGTGAACGGGTTGGTGCTCGCGCCGGACGCGGGCACCCAGGTGCCGAGGAACGCGTCGTCCACGACCCGCTCCCCGGTGACCGCCGGCTCCAGCACCGCCGTCGTCGTACCGGCGCTCCAGTCGAGCTTCCCGTCGGAGCGCAGCCGCAGGGTCTCCTCGCCGGAGGCGGCGCAGCCCGTGCCGTGGGCCCGGGTCAGCCGGTTCGTGATCACCAGCGGGCCGCCCGCCGAGTCCAGCGTGCCGCTCGCGGCGCACACGGCGGCGTCCTGCGCGTGCAGCACGCTCGCCACCTCGGCGCCCCGCTCGCCCTGCGTGATGACGATCCGGTGTATCTCACCGGTCTCCGCGCCCTGTTCGTCGAGCACCCGGCCGTCCCAGGCACCGAGGTACCCGGTGGGGACCGCCCCGGTCGCGGACGCGCTCGGGCTGTCCGAGCTGCCCCCGCCGCCACCACCGCCCCCGCCGGACGACCGGACGGCCACCGCCGCCACGACGAGTGCCAGGGCGACCGCGGCGGAGGCCCCGACGATCACCAGCGGCAGCCGGGAGCGGCGCGGACCGGTGGGCGGCGGCGGTGTTGCCCAGGGGTTCCCGGGCGGCCGGGGGAGGGCAGGCGCTGGCTGCGCGGGCGGGGTCCACGGGCCCGGTCCGTACGCCTGCTGGGGCCGCGGTCCGTACGCCGGTTGGGGCCGTGGCTCCGGTGGCGGGGGCGTGCCCCAGGGCGGGGGAGGGGTGGCGGGTACGGGGCCGGGCGGCGGTGTCGGGTGAGCCGGGGCGGGCGGCGTCTGTACGGCCCCGGGCGGCGGTACGTCGTACACCGCCGTCCGCGGGGACTCCGCGTCGAGCAGCCGCGCCGCCTCCCGCCCCAACTGGGCCAGCAGCGGGGCGGGCAGCCACGCCCCCTCGTCCGGGGCCCGTACCCCGGCCGCCACCTTGTCCGGGGCGGGCCGCGCCGCGGCGTCCTTGGCGAGACAGCCGCGGACCAGGCCGAGCAGCCCCTCCGGCACCCCTTCGAGGTCGGGCTCCTCGTGCGCGATGCGGTACATGAGCGCCTCGCCCGACCCCGCCGACACCCCGAACGGGGGCCGCCCGGTGGCCGCGAAGGCGAGCACCGCGCCCAGGCAGAACACGTCCGCCGCCGGACCGACCCGCAGGCCGCGCACCTGCTCCGGCGACATGAAGCCGGGCGAGCCCACCACGATGCCGGTCCGGGTCAGATCGCCGGAAGTGTCGGCCTCCAGCGCGCGGGCGATGCCGAAGTCGATGACGCGCGGACCGTCCACGGTGAGCAGGACGTTGGACGGTTTGAGATCGCGGTGCACCAGGCCCGCGCCGTGCACTGCCAGCAGCGCGCGGGCGAGCCGGTCCGCGAGGATCCGTACCGACGTCTCCGGCAGCGGCCCGTCCCGGTCCACCACGGTGTGCAGATCGGGCCCGGCCACGTACGCCGTGGCCACCCACGGCTGCGCGGCCTCCGTGTCCGCGTCCAGCACGGCCGCCGTCCACGGCCCGGCGACCCGCCGTGCCGCCTCCACCTCCTGCCGGAACCGCCGCCGGAACTCGGGGAGTCCGGCGAGTTCGGGCCGTACGAGCTTGACCGCGACGGTACGCCCCCGCTCGGAGCGGCCCAGGTACACCTGGCCCATCCCGCCCCCGCCGAGCCGCGCCAGCAGCCGGTAAGTGCCGATCCACCGGGGATCCCCGGCGTGCAGGTCCTCCATGGCGTGCCTCCCCCCGGGGGCATCCGATGCGCCCAGGATAGGGCGCTTCGCCCCCGCTCGTCCCGGGGTGGGCGAAAGCCGTCCACCCCGCTTTTATCGGGGTGGGCCAAAGCCGTCCGGGCCGGTCCTCGCGGACCGGCCCGGACGGCTTTCGGGGGTGACCTCCCGCAGGAGGCGCGTGCTACTTCTTCACGTCGAACCGGTCGAGGTCCATGACCTTCGCCCACGCCGCGACGAAGTCGGTCACGAACTTCTCCTTCGCGTCGTCGCTCGCGTAGACCTCGGCGAGCGCCCGCAGTTCGGAGTTCGAGCCGAAGACCAGGTCGGCGCGGGTTCCGGTCCACTTGACGGCGCCGGAGGCGTCGCGGCCCTCGAACTCGTCCTGCGCGGCGGACGTCGACTTCCACGTCGTACCCAGGTCCAGCAGGTTGACGAAGAAGTCGTTGGTCAGCGTGCCCGGACGGTCGGTGAGGACGCCGTGCTTCGAGCCGCCCTGGTTGGCGCCGAGCACCCGCAGACCGCCGACCAGGGCCGTCAGCTCGGGGGCGGTCAGCGTCAGCAGGTTCGCCTTGTCGACCAGCAGGAACTCGGCCGGCAGCCGGTTGCCCTTGCCGGTCCAGTTGCGGAAGCCGTCGGCCTTCGGCTCGAGGTTGGCGAACGACTCGACGTCCGTCTGCTCCTGCGAGGCGTCGACCCGGCCCGGCGTGAAGGGCACCCGGACCTCGACGCTGCCGTCCTTCGCCGCCTGCTCGACGGCCGCGGAGCCCGCGAGCACGATCAGGTCGGCCAGCGAGACCTGCTTGCCGCCCTTGGCGTTGAAGGACTCCTGGATGCCCTCGAGCGTGCGGAGCACCTGCGCCAGGCTGTCCGGGTCGTTGACCTCCCAGCCGGCCTGCGGCTGCAGCCGGATCCGGGCGCCGTTGGCGCCGCCGCGCTTGTCGCTGCCGCGGAACGAGGACGCCGCGGCCCAGGCGGCGGAGACCAGCTGCGACACGGTCAGGCCCGAACCGAGGATCTGCTCCTTGAGGGAGGCGATGTCCGCGGCGTCGACGACCTCACCGGTGCGCGCCGGCAGCGGGTCCTGCCACAGCAGCTGCTCGGAGGGGACCTCCGGGCCGAGGTAGCGCACGACCGGGCCCATGTCGCGGTGCGTCAGCTTGTACCAGGCGCGGGCGAAGGCGTCCGCGAACTCCGCCGGGTTCTCGTAGAAGCGGCGCGCGATGGGCTCGTACACCGGGTCGAGGCGCAGCGACAGGTCGGTGGTGAGCATCCGCGGACGGTGCTTCTTCTCCGGGTCGAACGGGTCCGGGACGGACTCCGGGGCGTCCTTCGCGATCCACTGGTTCGCGCCGGCCGGGCTCTGGGTGAGCTCGTACTCGTACTCGAAGAGGTTCTTGAAGAAGCCGTTGCCCCACTCGGTCGGGGTCGACGTCCAGATCACCTCGAGACCGGAGGTGATGGCGTCGCCGCCGACACCCGTGTTGTACGTGCTCTTCCAGCCGAGGCCCATCTCCTCCATCGGCGCGCCCTCGGGCTCCGCGCCCACGCTCTCGGCGGGGCCGGCGCCGTGGGTCTTGCCGAAGGTGTGGCCGCCGGCGATGAGGGCGACGGTCTCCTCGTCGTTCATCGCCATCCGGCGGAACGTCTCACGGATGTCGCGCGCCGCGGCGATGGGGTCGGGGTTTCCGTTGGGGCCCTCGGGGTTGACGTAGATCAGGCCCATCTGGACGGCGCCGAGCGGGTCCTCGAGCTGGCGGTCGCCGGTGTAGCGCTCGTCGGCGAGCCAGGTCTGCTCGGGGCCCCAGTACACGTCCTCGTCGGGCTCCCACACGTCCTCGCGGCCGCCGGCGAAGCCGAAGGTCTCGAAGCCCATCTGCTCCAGGGCCACGTTGCCGGTGAGGATCATGAGGTCGGCCCACGAGAGGGACTGGCCGTACTTCTTCTTCACCGGCCACAGCAGCCGGCGGGCCTTGTCCAGGTTGCCGTTGTCCGGCCAGCTGTTGAGCGGGGCGAAGCGCTGCTGCCCGGCGCCCGCGCCGCCGCGGCCGTCGCTGATGCGGTAGGTGCCGGCGCTGTGCCAGGCCATCCGGATCATGAGCGGGCCGTAGTTGCCGAAGTCGGCCGGCCACCAGTCCTGCGAGGTGGTGAGCACCTCGGCGATGTCCCGCTTCACGGCCGGCAGGTCGAGGGCGAGGAAGGCGGCCTTGTAGTCGAAGTCGCCGCCGAGCGGGTTGGCCTCGGCGGGGTTCTTGGCGAGGATCCGCAGATTGAGCTGGTCCGGCCACCAGCCGCGGTTGCCGCCGCCCTGCGTGGGGTGCGGGGCGCGGCCGTGCGCGACCGGGCAGCGGCCCTCACCCTCCGCGTTCGTGTCGTACGAGACGGGCTCTTGGTTCTCCGACATGGTGATTCCTCCGGGGCTGAGCGGGGTGTATCGGAAATTGCGAGGGGTTCGGTCGTCGATCGCGAGGGGTTCAGTCGTCGATGAGGTCCGCGACCGGTCTGGGCGCGCCGGTCATGATCGCTGTCCGTCCTGGCACCGGGGGCAGAGCCCCCAGTAGATGACGTCGGCCTCGTCCACCTGGTAGCCCGCGGCGTTCGCGGGCTCCAGGCACGGCGCGTGGCCGACGGCGCAGTCGACATCGGCCACGGCGCCGCAGTTACGGCAGACGAGGTGGTGGTGGTTGTCGCCCACCCGGGTCTCGTAACGCGCGGCGCTGCCCATGGGCTCTATCCGGCGCAGGATGCCGGCGTCGGTGAGCGCGTTGAGCGCCTCGTACACGGCCTGGCTGGAGACGGCGCCGACCCGTTCTCTGACCAGCGCCGCGACGGCCTCCGCGGGCTGGTGCTGCCCGGCGCGCAGGGCGTCGATGATCGCCACGCGGGCTGAGGTCAC
Source organism: Streptomyces sp. NPDC051940 (assembly GCF_040680895.1). Classification (NCBI taxonomy): domain Bacteria; kingdom Bacillati; phylum Actinomycetota; class Actinomycetes; order Kitasatosporales; family Streptomycetaceae; genus Streptomyces; species Streptomyces sp. NPDC051940. The sequence goes on from NZ_JBFAXR010000026.1 coordinate 18,418, forward strand.
CCTCAGCCCGGCTCCGCGCAGCATCACGGCGGGGGTCTCCGGTTCGGCCATACCGCTACTCAACCGCCTAAACACGAGCTAGTCAAATACCTGAGGGACACAAGTTTGCGCGTGTTGCGGCGCGCCCGCAACCGGAGGGCGTCCCGGCGGCCCGTCCGTCAGGCCGCCGGCGCCCCGGGTGCCCAGGCCGCGGCGCATGCTCCACCGGGCGAGCGGGCGCAGGACGTCCACCTCTTCCCGGCCGTCGGGGGTCAGCTCGTAGCGGATCTGCACGGGAGTGGTCGGGATGACGGTGCGGGCGATGACGCCCGCCGACTCGAGTGCCTTCAGGCGCTGGGAGAGCAGTCGGGACTGCTCACCGACATGACCCCGGACGCCGCCCGCGTCCTGGCCACGGCGTTGGTCCCGCTCGCCGGCCACACCGACGGCGCCTACGTGAACTTCGAGAGCGCCCCCGGCGGCGTCCTGCGTTCCCGGTCACCGGCGTGACGGCTACGGTTACGAGTCGGTCCGGACGGGCCGGACCCGCAGCAGATCCCGTGACCCGCAGCAGATCCCGTACTCGAGCCGGCCGGGCCCGGCGAGGGCGCGCGCCGTGCCGCCTTCCACCGGCTGTCACCACCGACCTGACGCCCGAGCAGGTCCACCGTGACGGGCGGGGGCTTCGCCGCACGGCTCGCGCAAGTCCCGTAAAGATCGCGTCAGGGTCGGGTAGGGTCGCTGGCGGTGTGCCGGGAAGTCTGGTCGGCGAATAGAGGGATCGTTCTCTTCGCTGATCGGGGGCGGGTGTTGTGGTGTCGGCCAGTAGTGCCATCGGGATCGCGCCGCTGGCGCGATCCCGCCCGCGTCGCTGCCGCTCCCGCTCGGGCGGACCCGGTTTGATCGGCGGCAGAAGGGAGCCGACGATGCGCGCGCACGATCTGGCCGAGGACTACCCGACCGTGTCCACCGGTGACGAGGCGATGACCGCCGCACGGCTCATGGCCGAGGAACGGCTGCCCGCCCTGCTGGTGCTGGACCCTCGGGGCGTGCCGGCCGCGATCCTCCCGGCCTCGCAGCTGGTGAAGACCCTGGTGCCGCCGTACGTGATCGAGGATCCGGCGCTCGCCGCGGTGATCGACGAACGGCACGCGGACCGGCTGTGCGCGGCCCTGGCCGGGCGCACGGTCGGCGACCTGCTGACCGGCTCGGCCGGCCCGCCGCCGATCGCCGCCCCGGACGACACCGCGCTGGAGGTGGCCGCGCTGATGGCACGCACCCGCAGCCCGCTGGTCGCCGTCCTCGACCGCGACAAGGCCGGCCCCCGGCTGCTGGGCGTGATCACCGCCTCGCATCTCCTGCACCGGCTCCTCGGGGCCGCATGAACGACTGGCAGAGCTGGGCGGCCGTCGTCGTCTTCGTCGGTGCGTACACGCTGATCATCAGCGAGAAGATCCACCGGGTGGCCGCCGCGCTCGGCGGCGCCGCGCTGATGCTGGCGATCGGCGCGACCGACGACGCCTCCGCCTTCTACTCCGAGCACTCCGGCATCGACTGGAACGTCATCTTCCTGCTCATGGGCATGATGATGATCGTCGGGGTGCTGAAGAAGACCGGCATGTTCGAGTACCTGGCGATCTGGGCGGTCAAGCGGGCCCGCGCCCGCCCGTTCCGGGTGATGGCGATGCTCATCGTCATCACCGCGCTGGCCTCGGCGCTGCTGGACAACGTCACCACGGTGCTGCTGATCGCCCCGGTCACCCTGCTGGTGTGCGAGCGCCTGGGCCTGCCCGCCGCCCCATTCCTGATCGCCGAGGTGTTCGCGTCCAACATCGGCGGGGCCGCCACCCTGGTCGGCGATCCGCCGAACATCATCATCGCCAGCCGGGCCGGACTGACCTTCAACGACTTCCTGGTCCACCTCGCCCCGCTGTGCGCCCTGTTGACCCTGGTGCTGATCGTCCTGTGCCGGTGGTTGTTCCGCGCCACCTTCGTCTACGACGAGGAACGCGCCGAGCAGATCGCGGAGCTGGAGGAGCGGGAGGCCATCAGCAACCCGCGGCTGCTCGCCCAGGGCCTCGTCGTGCTCACCCTGGTGGTCGCCGGGTTCGTCCTGCACCCGGTGCTGCACTACGAGCCGTCCGTCGTGGCGCTGCTGGGGGCCGGGCTGCTGATCGCGATCTCCACGGTGGAGACCGGGGAGGTGCTCGCCGAGGTGGAGTGGCCCACCCTGGCGTTCTTCGCCGGCCTGTTCATCATGATCGGCGGCCTGATCGAGACCGGCGTGATCGGCGAGGTCTCCAAGACCCTGGCCGACGCCATCGGCGACAACGAACTGGACGGCGCCATGCTGCTGCTCGGCGGCTCCGCGCTGCTGTCGGGGATCGTGGACAACATCCCGTACGTCGCCACGATGGCCCCCATCACCGCCGACCTGGTGCAGGAGATGGGCGGGTCCCGCGACCACGTGATGTGGTGGGCGCTGGCCCTGGGCGCCGACCTGGGCGGCAACGCGACCGCCATCGGCGCCTCCGCCAACGTGGTGGTGCTGGGCATCGCCGAACGCAACCGCCAGCCGATCACCTTCTGGACCTTCACGCGGTACGGCCTGATCGTCACCGCGGTGACGATCGCGATCTCGGCCGGGTACATCTGGCTGCGGTATTTCGCGGTCGCGTGAGGACTCCCTACGGGCAGGACTCCTCGACCTTCACGACGCCGAAGTCGACCTTCGTGTCCGTGGGATGCTCACCCGCCGCCGGAGACTGATCGCACACCTTCCAGTTCCGGTCGAGGATCGAGAAGCGACCCTGACCGGTGACGTCGTGCGAGTCGAGGTAGTAGAACCCGGCGGCCTGCGAGGTGTCCTGGGCGTCCTGCAGGCCCTTCCCGACGAGGTCGGGAAGGGCGGCTGTCTCGACCTCGGCCTCGGGCTCTTGCTCGGGCTCGGGGGACGACTTCGGCGCGGGGGCGCCGCTCGCCCGGGCGTCGTCGGGCGCCGGCGCACTGCTCGACGCCCCCGCGGCCGGCGCCCTGCTGCCGCCGGTGTCGTCGTCCCCTGCGCCGACGACAGCGCCGACGATGCCGAGCACGACGACTGCGGCGAAGACCCCGACGCATCCGAGGCCGACCTTGGCACCGGTGCTCATGCCCTGCGGGTCCGGGTCCTGGGGCGGCTGGCCGTATCCGTCGTACGGGTGTTTCGGTGATCGGCCCTGTTCCGGGTAGCTCATGGTGATCCCCCCTGGGGTGCGTGAGCTTCGGGACGATACGGGCGTGACCCGATGCGCCGCATGAGCCGAACAGCCCCCACGGGGGGCGCGAGTCAGCACTTGGGCGCGGCTCGTACAACCGGCCGCGCCCCTCACCTCACTTGGCGGGCAGCGTGACGACGTAAGCCAGCGCGGTCGCGATCCAGCGGTCCAGTGCGGGGTCGTCCAGCGCGCTGCCGGCAACGCGCACCCATCCGCGCATCGTTCGCGCGCCCATGACGGCGGGACGCACACCCCGGCGTTCGAGCGCGTCCGGCACGGCCTCGGCGCCCACGCGTACGAGCAGGTCGTCGCCGCTGACCGCGATCACGAGATTCCCGTGGGCGAGGAACGAAAGCCCGCCGAACATCCGCTTCTCGCTGACCGCCACCTCGTCGCTGAGTGCCTCGCGCACCCGCTCGGCCAGCACTTCGTCGTAAGCCACGAAGGGCAGCCTACGGCGAACCCCCACGCGGGGACGGCGGTGAGCGACCCGTTTCAGCTCGCTTCGGCGGCGCCCCATGTGACCGCCGGCGGGACGGCCCGTGCGCACAGCGGCATCCCACCGTCGTCGGTGAGCCCGAGGCGCGCGACCAACAGGCCTCCGCGTACGGCCGCGTCGAGGACGTCGCGGGGGACGGAGCCGAGCATGAGCTTGGCGCGGCGGAACATCGTGAAGGCGCCCGCTTCGTCGACGGTGCCCCAGGTGAGGTAGACGAACCGCTCGCCCGGGCGGCCCTGCACGTACGGGCCCTTGACATCGACGCCGTCGGGCGAGGACGCGACCGTGCACTCCAGCGTCCAGGTGGCCGTGTGCGCGTCACCGGGGTGCGGGTCGAGGAGCTCGGCGGGGCGGTCGCGGCGCTGCACGGCGACGTGGATGTTGCGGTACGACGGGATGCTGCGGTCGCCGGGCGGGCACGTGAGACCGGGCAGGTCGTGGGCGTCGATCCGGATCCGCATGACGGCCGTCATCCCCGCCCGTCGGCGGTCGCCGCGGCGCTGAGCAGGCCGCCGAAGACGGACCGCCCCAGTGCATGGGCCCGGGCCTGGTCGACGACGCTCCCGAGGTAGTCGGGATGCTGCTCGGACCAGGCCTGCGCGCTGCGGCGGCTGCCGAAGAAGTTCAGGGCGCCGCAGACGACATCCGCGGCGGCCCCGGCGCAGGAGCGGCTGCCGACGTAGACCACGGCCCCGGCGGGCTGCCAGGTCATCGATCCACCCGTCGCGGTGACGGTGACGGCGTCCCCGGTGACCGGATCCGTGGAGGTGATCACGGCGTCGGCGGCGAGCATGTCCGGGATGCCCAGCGCGTCGATCGCGCACATCGCCCAGACGTCGACCCCGCCGGCGAGCCGGACCCGGTGGGCGGTGGGGGCCGCCGAGAAGGGGTAGGCCGCCGCGATCCGGCCGCGGTCGTCGGCGACGAGGAAGTCCTCGGCGGCCAGCTCGGCCACGACATCGGCAGCCGTACGGCCGTGGGCGGCCGCCGCGTCCTCGAGCTGGCCGAGTTCGGGGGCGTCGCCCGTGGCGGCGAAGTGGCGCAGCACGGCCTGCTGGACGGCACGCAGCCCACCGGCCACCGGGGCGAGGCGTCCCCGGCCACCGCGACCGAGGACGTCCAGCGGCTCCTCGACGGCGCCGCCCACGGCCAGCACAAACCGCAGCGCCTCGACGCCTGGCGACCCCTCCACGCGCCCGTCGGGCCCGCGGTACAGACGGCACGACAGCGACGCGGCGACACCCGGCACGGCAAAGGGGTCCACGCCGTCGACGAGCACGGTCGGCGAACCGGCCATCCCGAGCCGCTCCGCCTGCACCTCATCACCGACCTCGACCCACTCGACGCACGCGGCACGCCCCTCCAGCGCGTGCGCGAGCCGCTCCCTGAGCACCGACGCGCCGGGGCAGCCCGGCACGGCCAGCACGGTGATACGCATGGTCACGCCCTCCATCGCAAAGCCTGCTCCCTCCGACCGTAGACCTTCCAGCGCACTGGAAGGTCAAGGCGTAGCCTCGACGTATGCGCATCGGAGAGCTGGCGGCGACCACCGGGCTGACTGCCAAGACGATCCGGTTCTACGAACAGTCCGGCCTGCTGCCCGAGCCCGCCCGCACCCCGGCCGGCTACCGCGACTACCCGCCGCAGGCGACCCGCCGTCTCGCCTTCGTCCGCCAGGCACAGGCAGCCGGACTCACGCTCGCCGAGATCCGCTCGATCCTGACGCTGCGTGACTCGGGCGAGGCGCCCTGCGTCCATGTCGCGACCCTGATCGGCCAGCACCTGAAGGACATCGAGCGCCGAATGGCCGAACTCCACCAGACCCGCACAGCCCTCCACACACTCGCCGCCCGCGCGGCCACCACCGACCCGAGCACCTGCACGACCACGGAGATCTGCAGCATCATCGACACCGCGTCCGGATGACAACGGGGGACTCCCGCACCACGGTTGACAACCCACGCCTGCCGGCAACCCCTCGCCGGGCTCGGCGCCACGTGATGAGGCGTCAGTCGTGCCTTGAGCGAAAGATCTGCTCCGTGCCGTCCTGGTTCTCGTGCTCGACGGTCCACGGCAGGCCCAGACTGTCGAGCGCCGCCAGGAGGTCTTCGATCCGGGCTGAGTCCACGAAGCCGCTGAAGACAACCGGTGAGAGGGGGAGGATCTCCAGCTGGGCGAAGGTGTGCTCGACCTCGAACTCGTCCCAGCCCGACCGCCGGACACTCCACCCTCCTGCGTAGAAGACTTCCGCCGCGAGATGGGCGTCCGTCACCGAGGTCAGCGACCCGCAGACGTGGTTCCCAACCTCCACCTCCAGGGCCGCTACCGCCTGCTCGTCAAGCTGCGGTCCAGGCGTGCCCCCCGAGGTGAAGTCCATGGGTGTCAGTCTCCAAAGGCTGTGAGAAGTGGCAACGCCGTCGGTGACGAGTGCGCGGGGAGCTTCCCCGCGATCATCGTGGGACGGTCCGGCACCTCTGCTTGCTGCGCATACAGCCTCTGACCAGCGAAAACGGCGCCTCGCTCCGAGGGGAGGATGTGCGCCCGCGGCAGGACTCGAACCTGCGGCCAAGCGCTTAGAAGGCATTCGGGGCTGAATGCTGCGCTTACCTGCGTTTTCCCAGGTCCCGTTTCACCGTATTAATCGAAGGCGCTTGGCCTATCGTCCCGCCCATTTTGGCGTGAACTCGCGGCACCGCCCCTCACCCACAGTAGCGGGTGAGGGGCAGCTCAGGGGGCGGGTCTCCGGCATCCGGCCGGAGCGGCGCACCTCGCAAGTGGCACCCACCGCACCCCCTGTACGGAGCCGCCGGCGGCAGGGTCTGGGGCGCCGGCGGCCGATGTGCGTGGGGGGCGCAACTACTCTGGCGGCACGTGCCTCAGGCAACCAGCCTCTTGACGTGGACATCCCCCTTTCGGGTGATCCACGCCGCGCGTGCGCCGGGGCCCGCGCCACCCCACAGCCATGATCGCGACATTTACCTGACCAGGTAAAGACTTCCCGGGATGATCACTTCAGCGTGGTCGGGTGCCCCTCGACCCACTCCCAGCCTCGGTACTCAACCGACGCGAGATCATCGGGGCACGCATCCGCGCACGACGCATCCACCAGAACCTCACCCAACAGGGCCTCGCCGAAGCCGTCGGCATCGACCTCAAGACCGTCCACCGCATCGAGTACGCCCAGTCCGACCCCAGACTCTCCGTACTCCTGCTGATCGCCGACGCCCTCGACATGCCCCTCGCCCAGCTCGTCGACGACTGAGCCCCCGGCCCGCCGCCGACGGGGATGCGCACGGCAGGCCGGGGGGTCGTCCCGTCCGGTGCGTGCCGCCCCGGCCTTTCTCTGGGATCGCACCGAACGGGGGTCAAGCCCGCCCCCAGCGGACACAGCGGATGTTGGGTGGGGGCGGGGGTCTTCAGCGGGCGCAGCCGTGGCCACGGGCCGCGTCGGCCGGCGGGCTCGGTATGCACTCCGCGCAGCCGTAGTACGGCACTTCGAGGCCGGGGCCTCGCGTCTGGTTGACGGTGGCGTGACCGATGACGGTGAGGTCCTTGTCGGTGCCGCAGTAGATGCACTTGTCGCCGGCCTGCGGGCCGTCCTCGCGCTCGTCGTCCGGTCCGTCGTCGGGTTCGGCGGCGGCCTGTCCGAGGCGTTCCTCGCGGGTGCGCTGCGCCCACTCCAGTAGCCGCAGGTTCTCATCCCCCTGTACGCCGCCGACGTCCGGCAGCCAGTGCAGCGGCACGTACTCGCTCACCGCGCGGCCTCCCGCCGCTTCCGCTCCTCGACGCAATCGCACTCCGGAGTCGGACAGCCGCAATCAACCGTCACCAGGGGCTTGCTCGCGTAGGCGCCGCCCTCGGGCCACACCTTGCCCGCCCACCCCGGGCACAGATCGTGCGCGTTGACCATGCACTCGCGGGAGATCCTCCGCGGCTCCGAGGGCGGCCGGCGCTGCGGGCTCGCCAGCAGGGCCCGCACCGACAGGCCCTCAATCTCATGGCACATCGGGCTCACCCCCCGCCGTCCCCTGCAGGGCCTGCGCGAGCTGCAGCGCCACATCCGCCCGCACCCCGCCCAGAGTCACCAGCTTGAGCCGGCGCGCCGCGCCCACATCCACACCGAGGGACGGCAGCACAATGCCGTGGACCGTCAGGGCATCCCGCAGCTGCTCGACGGCCGCATGCGGGTCCGCGAGCGTCGTCTTCGTGTTCTGCCGTGGGGTCGCCATACCGGGGACGCTACGGACGCCTCTGTGCGCTGGTCTATGCGATGTTCGCGGATGTTCTCGCCAGGACTTGGGATGTGCTCGGGTGTTCTCACGGAGCCGCCCGCGTGCTGTAGTGGAGGGGGCACCCGTCCGGCAATCCTGGTCCCATCCACCCCAGTTCAGGAGGGCCAAGCCATGGCGCGACGCTTACGCTTCAACGGCACGGACAGCAAGAACGGCGGCTGCCCCGCCGTACACGAGGACCTCGACACCGGTGAGATCGTCGTCCAGGGGCCGCCGCTCACCGACCGCGCGGACCTCGAGCAGCTGCAGCACTTCGGCGAGGATGACGTCGCGGTCGTCGTCCCGCGCGAGTTGCTCGTCAACCACGGTCCGAAGGAGATGCGGCGGGTGCCCAAGGTCATCGACCTGGAGGAGTTCGGCCGGCTCTTCGAGACCTTCGAGCACTCCGCCCGCCGACTGGAGTCCCGCCGCGGCTACGCCTCCGACCGCCAGGACCCCGACTTCCGCACCTGGCAGGACACCGGCAGCGTGCCGTGCGACCTCGGCACCGACTGGTGCCGCACCATGCTCCGCCAGACCGGCGACGGCAAGCTCGTCGAGCGGGTCCGGATCGTCGACGACCCGGTCACCGAGGGGCAGCGCTTCCTCCTCGCGTACGCCGCCTGCAACGAGGCCACCGGCGAGGCCATCACCTGCCTGCACCGCGCGGACGCCGAGCGGCTGGACCTCCCGGCCGCCGACTTCTGGGTGTTCGACTCCCGCCTCGTCGTCCTGCTCCGCTTCGACGACGCCGACGTCCTGCACGACGCCGAGGTCATCACCGAGCCGGCCGAGGTCAACCGGTACCTGCAGGCGTACGACGCCGCCGCCCATCACGCCGTGCCGTACCAGCGCGTCGTCGCCCAGCTGGCCTGAACTGCGGCCGGTGAGCACGGACTACCAGCAGGCGAGAGAGGCCCTCGGGCTGCGCCTACGCGAACTGCGCCTCTCCGCCGCCGGTGGCCGGCTCACCGGCCCCCAACTCGCCACCCTGCTCGGCTGGGCACACTCCAAGGTCTACAAGCTGGAAGGCGGCAAGCAGACCGCCACCCCCGACGACCTCCGCGCCTGGGCGGCCGCCACCGGCCACGCGGACCTCGTCGACGAGCTGCTCGGCCGCCTGCAGGGGTTCGAGTCGCACATCCGATCCTGGCGCCGCCAGCTCGCCGCCGGCCACCGCCCGGTACAGGAGACCTGGAACACCGAAGTCGCCCGCGCCCAGCTCATCCACGCTTGGGAGGAGGCCGTCATCCCGGGCATGCTGCAGACCGCGGACTACGCCCGGCACCTCTTCCTGCGCTACGCCGCCCTGCAGTCCTCGCCGCCCGATGCCGACGACGCGGTACGGGCCCGCATGCGCCGCCAGCAGTGGCTGTACCACCCCGGCCACGAGCTCCGCGCCCTGGTGTGGGAGGCCGCTCTGCACGCCCTCGTCTGCCCGCCCGTGATCCTCGCCGCCCAGCTCGACCGGCTTGCCGGAGTCATCGGCCTCGACACCGTCGAGCTCGGCGTCCTCCCACTCTCGGCCTCCCTCAAGCTGCCGGCCGCGAACGGTTTCTGGGTGTTCGATGAGCGGCTCGTCATCACGGAGGACTGGCATGCGGAGCTGTGGCTCGACGACATGGAGAGCGTGACCGGGTACCTGCGGGTGTGGGGGGCACTGCGGGACTCCGCGGTGTATGGAGCGGAGGCGCATCGGGTGATCGCTCGGGCGCGGGGCGCCCTCAACCTGCGGAGGTAAGGGCCGGTAAGCGATCTCCTTCTGGCGGTACCGTGACGTCAAGCAAGGGGGGGTTCGTATGCGTTCAGATACGGCGTTCGCGGTGTTCGTGGTAGGCGCGCTGCTGATGTTCTTCAGCTTCGTGTTCGACGCTCCGCTGATCTTTTACGTGATCGGTGGGCTGATGACGGTCGGCGCGGTGGCTGCGGGGACAACGCGGCGTCGTGCGGGGCCGCCGCCTGATGTGACGTTGCGTCCTGGCGGGGGCGACCGGCCATGGCGGAAGCCGCGCGATCAGTAGGGCGAACGCGGGAGCATGACGGAAAGCCCCCGCCGCCCGGTCCCAGAGGACCAGACGACAGGGGCGTCGTGGTGGGGGCCAGGGTCCGCGTTCAGGCCATCAGTGCGGCAGCCTCACCGTTACAGGGCCCCGTAGGGCCGGACCGGCTCCCATCCCTGGACACCCCGATCATCATCATGTGGGAGTCTTGTGGCGCCGGGGGCAGGCCCGGACGACGGGTGCCTTCTGATGGAAGGACATCCGGGCTGTCCTGTGCCATCGAAGTCTGGTCGTTGTGTCATCTGAACTTGAGCGGCGCCGAGAACGGCTACGCGCGCAGCACGGCGCGTTTAAGGTCCACCAATGCCTGCATCGCCTGATCATCCTCGACTGGCCCCAGTCGCTGCACCAGCACCGCCCTTACACGGGGAAGGTTTTCGGACCAGTGGGCCAGCGGCCGGCTGATCAGGCGGTCGAGGAACTTCAACGGGCGCCGGCTGGCTGCGCCGCCATCCTCGATGGCGCGCCGCCCAGCGTAGAGCCGCTCGAAGCTCCAAAGGACCGTGAAGTAGGCGGTACGAACGTCGGGCAGCGCATCGTCCCTGAAGCTGTCGGGGGAATGTAGGAGAGTCCCGAGCAGGTCGCGGGCCTTCGCTACGTCGCCACTTGTCAGATCTGCGTGGAGGATCCGTGCCAAGTCGAAGTCGCCATGCCGACGCTGCCAGTAGAAAACGGCCATGGACGTGCACAGCGACACGATGGAGATCGCCAACGTCGCCACATCGCTTACGGACACCCCGCCCCCTCACTCCTGTCGTGAACGCGAGAGTAAGGGGCCGAGCGTGTTCAGGTCACTCAAAGCTCCGTGGCACACGCTCAAGGTTCGATGGCACAGAACACGGGCGCATGCCCGTTGGCATAGCTGCCGGTGGTGCACTCGCCGAGTAAATCGAACATATGTTTCACTGGGCTCATGCCCGCCCCGCTCCCACCAGACCGCGCCCGGCTGGAGACCCTGCGCCTCTACCTGCAGCTCCAGCTCGACGAGGTCGACCGCGCCCTCGCCGCACTCCGCGAGCCACGCCAGCCGTACGCCATCGAGCACGTCCCGAACCCATCCGGGACCGGGGCCGGCCGGGGAGTGCTGCACCTCGCGGTCTGCCGCAACATGCAAGACCTCGCGCCCGGACGTCGGCTGATCGAGGCAGGCGAGGCGATGGCGCTGCAGGCGTACCTCGATAAAGGGGGGCCCACGGCGGCGTGCCCGGAGTGCAAGCCACAGAGGCGGTTGGAGGCCGTCGCCGGGAAGGGCGCGGAGCGGCGTCGGGCATGAGCAGCAACACGGCGGAAAGCGCGACGGGCCGCGTCTGGCACCGCTACCGTGCGGCGGATGAGCAGCATCCATTGGGCCAACATCTTCAGCACCGTCGGAGGTCTCTCCGGTGCCGCCGCGGCTGCTGGCGCCTGGCGAGCCGCCGTCGTGTCCAACCGCACAGCGGATGCGGTTGCGCGCATCGAGAGGGACCGCCGGCAGAGCGAACTCACCCCGAGCTTTGAGATCACCGCCGAGTTCGTCAGCGATGACCAGGCGAAGCTGAACGTACATCTCAAGGGTCCGGTGGCCCTCGGCTACCTGAATGAGGTCTCCATTTCGATCGACGACGACGACATGGACCGCACCGTTCGTCTCCCGAGCGGGCGCCCCGACAGACGCCCCACCCAGGAGGACATCGACAATCAGGTGTGGGGGCCGTTCAAATTCGCCCATGGTGGAGACGGCGCAAACGAGTTCGGGCGGACGGTGACCCCGTTTCCACTCCGTGTCGGTCGTGGGCGCCCGCTCAACATGGACCGGATCCGCGCCCCGTTCTGGTGGGAAGGCAGCGACGCAAACGACCGGTGGGACCGGGAGCAGGCGGGTACCCCGATCCGGCTGGTCCTGGTCTGCCGACACGAAGACCTTGATCCATGGACGATTCCGTATCCCCTGGACTCGCTGCCGCCGATCCACATGACCATCGGCTAGGCACGCCCGAGCGGCAGGTCGACGTCGGAGAGCCAGCTGCCACAGTGAAAGGCCCCCGCCGCCGGCCCGAAGGCCGACGACGGGGGCAACGCACTTCTACGCCTACTGCCAGCGAGGACGATCAACCACCGCAGCCTGCGACTGCGGACCAGGGGGATTCGGATCAGGCGCACCATCCCGCCGACACACCAACGCGGCCGGATCCCACGACGGAGCCTGCAGCGAGTAGCCGTCCGGACAGTTCTGCCCGTCCGCGCCGTCGCTGCCATCCTCCCCAGCAGGCCCAGGCGGGCCGGCCGGACCAGCCTCGCCCTGCGGGCCAGCCGGGCCAGGCTCACCGTCGACGCCGTCCGAACCGGCGGCCCCCGGCGACCCGGACGGGCCCGGACTCCCCTCCGGCCCGGGCGCACCCTGCTCACCCGCAGGCCCCGGCGGGCCAGGGATCGGCACCGGAACCTCCGCCCGGTCCGGCAAGTCCTCAACCGCCTCCGAGGGGTCCGGCGCGGCCGGCGTCTTCCCCTCGGCCTGCACCTGCGCCCGCAGCTGCCGTACGTCGGTCGCCAGCGTCGAGACGGCCGTTCCGCGCCGGTTGGCCTCCGCCGCCAGCTGCTCCGCACGCTGGTCGCTCTGGTCGATGCGATGCCACAGGATCACCGCGACGCCAGACAAGGCGACAAGCACGCACGCGGTGAAGATCCACCGCCAGCGTTCGGCGAACACCCGCTGAGTCCGGGTCACGGCTGTCCTCCGGGGGGTAGATGCGCGCGGAGTCGAGCGATCTCCGCCTGGTCCGCGGCCCGTAGCGCGGCCTGCTCGGCGATGTGCGCGTTCAGCTCGGTGACCTTGCGGTCGAGGCGGTCGCGCTCTGCTTGCAGGCTGCCGGTCAACGACGAGTAGCCGGTGATGTGGTTCTCGCCGCGTTTGCCGAGGTACGCCACCACGCCGCCGACGACCGCGCCGATGCCGACGAGGAGGCTGCCGAGGGTGGTGGCGTCCAAGGTGGCTCCTTACAGCGTGCCGGGCTGCTCAGCTCTTGGTCAGGGACGCGCTGTTGGGGTCACCTACCGCGCGCGCGACGAGGCCCTTCACGAGGGACACCACCGCGACGACGCCGCCGGCCAGCGCGGAGTACCACATGGACCCGTCGAGCGGCTGCGTCACGACGACGCCCGCGGTGAACCCGCCGATGAACGAGGTCACGATGCGCTCGGCGAGGTCGCGGCCGTACGTCGCGGCGGTGCGCGCCACGGCCGAGGGGTTGGGAAACGAGGTCGTCATGGTCAGCCCTTCACGTTGAAGTGGTGCTTCTTGCCGAGCCTCTCCAGCGAGGCCCGGCCGGGGACGCCATCGGCGTCATCCCCGGTGAAGCCGCAGCGGCGCTGCCAGGCGGCGTACGCGCTGCGGGTCTTGGTGCCGAAGTGGCCATCGGCGTACTCGCGGCCGAGCAGCCGCTCGGCGACGAGCGCCGACTCGACCGTCTTCACGCCGTAGTACGAGATCGGAGTCCCAGCTCGCGGCGGATCGGCGTGCGCGGCGGCGATCAGCCGCGACAGGTCCACAGTCGGCTGTGCAGGGGCGGGCGCCGCCGGCGCCGTACCGCCCGGCCGCGGGGCGCCCTTCTGCACCCACGCGTAAAGCGCGGCACCAGGGCAGGCCGTCGCGTGCCCGTCCTTGTGGCCCTTGATCTCGGTCCCGGCGTCGCCGGCCCGGCGAAGCCACTCGATCGCGTCCCGCAGCCCGTGCAGCATGCGGTCCGTGGGCTTGGTCATCCCCGACGAGCCGAGGAGCGCGAGCACCGCGTAGTGGTCCTCGTTCAGCTCGCGGCTGCCGTTGGCGCCCGTCCGGCGGTGCGCGCCGCGGCCCTCGTACACGGTGCCGTGCTCGCACACGATGGCGTTGTAGGCGATGTCGACCCAACCCTCGGTCTTGTTCGCGAGGTGTGCGGCGCGGACCTCGCGGACCTTGTCGTCACACCGCGCGTGCTCACGACTGGAGTAGGGCGATCCGAGGTAGTGGACCTTCACGCCCTTCGTGGACGCGATGTACGCGGCCGGCGAGGTCGCGGGGGCGCCCCACCGCTCGCGGGGGACGAAATCCATGGTGCCTCCTGGACATGAGGACGCCCCGGGGCCGGACGGCACCGAGGCGGGGGTGGGGTCAGGTGAGCGGGGCCACGATGAGTTCGCGCCGCAGGATGGTGCCGGTCGACGCCCCGCTGACCTTGTGCAGCAGGATCACGTTGTAGACCGCGCCGGGAGTGAGTCCGGACAGCACATGCGAGATCGTTTTCCGGCTGCCGTCGGTGCCGTAGTGGATCAGTCCGGTGCCGTCGGCGACGGCCTCTACGACGGTGCCGGAGCCGATGACGGCGCCCAGCCGGGTCTCCGCGGCCACTGACGTGCCCAGCGTGCTGCTGTTGGACACCTGGGCCGTGACTTTGATCTCCACGCGGCCTGTCGTCGGGGCCGTGAAGACGGCGCCGCACACGGCGTAGGTGCCGCCCGACGTGGTCTGTCCGAACGATGTCGACGTGGTCGTGTATGAGCTGAGTTCGACATCCCACACTGTCGGCGGGGTGTCCAGTGCCCGCACCCTCGATCCGGCCAGCAGGTCAGGCATACGTCCTCCTCACAGGGCCCTCCTGGTGGGGTACGCCAGCGACAGGGACTCGCCCGCCAGCTGTGGCTTCACGACGGTGTTGACGGCCCGGGCGACCACGACCGACTGCGCGCTCACGAACGAGGTGAACCGCACATCGACGGGCACGGTGCCGCCGGTCAGGACCCGGGTCCGGCAGCCGATCTGGCCGACGCCCGTGAGCTGCGTGTCGACCTGTGTCACCTGCCAAGCTGCGGGCTCTGGATCGGTGGGGAGCCAGGCCCGGGCCCGCAATGTGCTCCCACGACCTTGGAACCGCATCCGCACCCGCGTACCCGGAGCGTGGGTGATGCTGGTCGTGAAGACGGTGAAGCTGGTGGCGACCCCGGCTACAGTCTTGATCAGCGTCAGGGTGACCTGCTGCGAAGTTGTGAATTCCAGCCTCGCCCCGTAGTAGTTGGACGTGTCCGTGAACCGCGCGATCAGATACGCCTGCTGGTTCGCTCCAGCGGCCAGCGCCGACGACGCGACGTCCACCCGCAGATCGAAATCCGCATCGGTGACCGCGGGCAGCAGCGTGAAGCGGTTGATGTTCGACGTGTTCACCGTGTGCACGCCCTGTGCGCCAGCGACCGAGTAATCCGACGCTGCGCCGCCGTTCGTGGTCCAGGCGAATCCCTCGACGTCCGTGCCGCCCCACCCCGACGACACCGATCGTCCGAACAGGTCGTATCGGGCGTCGCCGGTGATGGCCTCGGCGCGTACCACCTCGCCGCCCAGCTGCAGGTCCAGTGGGAAGGCGTCCACCACTTCGTCCGACCGGGTGCGGCGCACCGTGATCTGCGTGGCGTACCACACGTTGGCCGCGGCCGGAGTAGCCCCGTGGCGCGCCCGGGCCACCACCCGCGAGGCTGACACTGGCGCCGTGAACGTCTGCTTGAGGAACACCCACTGTCCAGCGGTCACTGCGGTGGCGCTGCCGAGCGACGACGAGATGTACGCGTCCGCGGCGTCGTACCAGTCGACGCACGCGCGCAGGTCCGACCAGCCGCCCGGGCTGTACACCCAGCAGGAGACCGTGTAGTCCACCGCGACCGCGACCGTTCCCGCCGCCGAGTGGTCGGAGTTCACGCCGCCCGACGCGGACACCCCGTCCGGAGTGACCTGGATCGCCCAGTCCGCCCCTGAGCCGAGTCCGGGCGGCGCCGCTACGCGTGCGATCGTAGCGCTGGCGGCAGACCAGCCTGTCAGGTCGGATGCCACCCGCGGGTTGCCGTTGATCGCCGGGCGTGCGGGCACCCACCACGGACCCAGCGTCGTCGCCACCGCGAGCTCCGTATCCGCCGCGGCGGCCGGCGACGCCAGCTCGGACCCCGCAGTATCCCGCCGGCCGAGCACGGCATCGTCGCGCACTCCCACCGACCAGGGACCGCCGGGCGCGCAGTTGAACACGATGTCCCACTCGCGAGCCGACCTCCACGTCTCCTCATAGCCCAGGACGATCAGATCCACGTCGCCGGGCGCCACCCAGATCGGCATGCCGGTCAGGCGGATCAGGTCGCCGACGTCGACCGCGAGGATCTGCTCCAGCAGCGCGGCAGACGCCTTGTGCACGCGGACGCGGACCTGCGGATAGCGGCGGCCCTCCCACGTGCCCAGGTGCAGCCGCCAGCCCGCCTGAGACGGGGTCTGCAGGTCGGAGTGCAGGTTGAGGGTCGTCGACACCGGATACGGGCCCACCCCGTCCGGCGGGGCCAGTACCGAGAGCGGGCCGGAATCCTCCGTGACCCGCGCCGAGGAACCGTTCACCCGGGAGACCGTGACGTCGTTCTCCGTGGCGTCGTCATCGCCCGTCGGCTCCAGCGGTGTCCCGAGGACTCCGCCCGCATAGGCGAGCGTCAGCGCGGGCGTCTGGTTGTACATCGTCGCCCGGCCCCGAAAGCGCAGCGCCGGCCGCTCGCGGTCCTCGTACAGGATCCCGCCGTCCGCGTCCGCGGCCTCCTCCAGCAGCTCCAGCGAGTGCGCGGGCAGCTGCGGGCCCACGGGCTCCTGCTCGGCCACCGCCCCGCACACGGTGAGCGGCAGGTTCTCCTCCGTGGCGAGGCGCTGCATGCGCTCGCCCGCGGTCTCCCCGGTCCAGGCGTCGATCGCCCCGTCGTACGCGGTGGTGTTGGTCGTCGGCCACACCGAGATGTGGCCGATGGCCATGCCGTCGAGGTCGGTCGACCAGCCGGCGCCGTGCGAGGCCACCGATGTGGGCCGGCCGACCGTACCGGCGAACGACGAGCTGAAGCTTCCGGCGTCGCCGCCGACGTCGGTCCAGGTGATCGACCACGCTACGGAGCCGCCGGACTGGTGGGCCTCGAACCGGACCCTCATCCACTGCCCGAACAGATCGGATCCGGTGCCGATGGCCTGGCTGAAGACGGTGGCGCCGTCGTCGTCCTTGCCGATGACGGTGGAGCCGCCGGTGCCGGACTGGATCGTCCACTCGGCGACGGTGCCCGTGGACAGGATCCGCAGCATGGTGCGCTGCGTCGCCGGGCCCGTCGCCAGGTAGTACACCCACTGCACATGCCACGCCGTCAGCGTCGTGGCAGGCGTGGGGACGGGCGCGGACATGGTGCATGGTCGGCTGGTGCCCGTGTTGAGGCCGGGCAGCGGGCTCGACGACGGCAGCGTGTCGACCGACGCCCAGTTCACCGGGCCGAGCCGTGCGGGTTTCACCCCGGCGATCGGCGAGGCCCCTTGCGTAGCGGACGCGCCGTCCTCGAGCGGCCAGTACGCCAGCGGCTTGTGCGACGGGATGCGGCGGCGCAGCGTCGACTCCAGCTGGGTGCTACCGCGCCGGTAGCGGCGCAGGATCCCGGCGGTGGTGGCCTCGACCCAGGCGTGCGCGCCGGAGGCGTGCCAGCGGGCCGGGTACGCGGCCAGCTCCTGCGACAGGCGTGTTCGCCGGTTGGTGATCGACGTGTTGCCGTTCAGCGTCCAGGTGCGGCCCGCGCCGTCGACGAAGCTGCCCGCGCCGATCGCCTGCGCGGTGAAGTCGGGGTTCGCGACGACGCTGCCGTTGATGCCGTTGCGGATCTCCACCTTGTGGACGCGGCCCGCGGCGGGTACGAGCGTGTCGTCGGATGCGTCGCCGATCCTCAGCGGGGCGGTGCCCGCGAAGATGGACGTTGCCGCCGGGATGATCACCGAGTTGCCGAGCTGCGTCCACGGTCCGGCGATGCTCGGCGCCGTGTAGAAGAAGATCTCGTGGTCGCCGAAGGGGGCCACGTTGACGTCCATCGCCACCCGCACAGCCATGCGGCCCGACGCCGGTACCGGCAGCAGGACGCTGGAGAACGCCGAGTTCAGGCCGATCCCGTCCGTCGACCACTGGAACTCCAGGAGCCCGTCCCAGGTGTCCAGCAGCCAAGAGTGGCTGCCGGGGCTGTACTTGCCGATGATCTCGATGACCCCGGCTTCGGCTGGCTGCGTCCAGTTCGACAGCGTCGCCTCGATGCGGATGTCGATGTCCCCGGTGATGTCCAGCGCGGCAGCGTCCGGGGTGGACGCGTAGTCGCCTACCGCGCCGGGCAGGTCCAGCGCCGGCGATCCGGCCTTCGCCGACAGCCTGAACGGGGTGTTGCGGCCGAACTTCCCGAAGTGCGGGCCGGTCGGGTTGTCCGGGCTGAACTGCCCGTTCGTGTTGTTGATCAGGGGGCGCAGCGTGGACGGATCCACCCGCGCCCCCTGGTCCCGCCGCCCCCGCGAGTGCGTCAGCGCCTGCCGGGAGAGGATGTTGCCGGTGGCATCGACCCACACGCCGCCGATCAGGAACTCGCCGCGTACATCGAAGTCCGGCATGGCACCTCCTATCGTCGGCTGCCGAAGGTGAGCTGAACGTCCCCGCCGCCGGTGTCCGAGACGACCCCGCGGATCAGCCGGGTCATCGCCTCCGGGCCGGACCACTCCAGCCGGATCGTGTGCACACCCCCGCCACCGCCGCCGGGCCCGCCGGCCAGCGCGCCCCCGCCTGCGAGTGCCGCGCCCGCGGGCAGCCCCATCTCGGGGGTGCCGATGTGGGCGGCCGCCATCAGGGAGCGGGCAGCGTCGGCGACGAGGCCCTGCCGGGAGGACAGACCTGCCGCGAGGGCGTCGCCGATGGAGTGGCCGGAGTACAGCGTCCAGCCCCGCCCCGCGAAGGGGCCTTCCTTCGCGGGCGAGAAGGGGAACAGGCTGCGGGCGCCGTCGAGAACCGACTTCGCGGCGTCCTTCACCGCGCTCAGCTGGCTCTTGATGCCCTCGATGAACCCGCGCATCAGGGCGCGCCCGGAGTCGTACAGGTACCTGCTCAGGTCGCCGAGCGCGGACAGGGCGCGGCCGGGCAGCGACGCCACCGAACGGACCGCGGAGCGCACGCCGTCGGCGATGGCGTCCACCATCCGTGTCCCGGCCCGGGAGGCGAGCGAGGCCAGCGCCCCCGGGAACGCGGTCAGCGCCGCCAGTGTCTTGCCGGGCAGGCCGGTGAACCACTGAACGATCTCCCGCACCAGGTCCGGGATGATCGAGTGTCCGACGAGGATGTCGTACAGCCACTGGAAGGCGTCCCGGATGCCCTCCGTGAGCCCGGTCACCGCGTCGATGGTCGGCTGCATGGCGTCCTTGAACGCGCCGAGCCCCTTGATGATCATCTCCAGTGCTGGGACGACCGCGTCACGGATCACGACCGTGGCCAGCCGCAGCATGATCACGCTGAGCTGCACGAGCGGCGGGATCAGCGGGATCAGCGCAGGCATCAGCTGCGTCATGATCTCCGTGCCCAGCAGGGCCAGTTGCGGCAGCAGCGGTGCGAGCGCCGTGAGGATCTCGCCCAGGCTGCGGCCGGTCTCCTCGAACGCCGGGATCAGCATCGGGATCAGCGGCAGCAGCTGCTCCAGCGCGTCGACGAGCGCGTTCGCGGTCTGCTCGGCCATCTCGCCGATGACGTCGGACAGTCCGGCGATGACGGGCGCCAGGGTGGCTCCCAGCACGGTGGCGAGCTGCCGGACGATCGGCGCGAGCGCCCGGGCCACGACAGCGACCGCGTCCAGCAGCGGTGTCAGCGCGGGCAGCACCGCCGCGACCAGCTCCCCGACCACGACGAGGAGCGGCGCCGCGGCCTCGACGAGCGACCCGACCGCGCCGGCCGCAGCGAAGAGCACAGGGCCGAGCGCGCGGATGACGGGTTCCAGCCCGTCGGCGAACGCCTTGATCAGAGTTTGGGCGGGCGGGCCGAGAGCGACGAGCACGGGGCCGATGACGCTGAGGGCCTGGACCAGCAGCGGAGCGGCGGTCTGCGCGAGGACGCTCATGGTCTCGAACAGGGCCTTCAGCCCGGCCTGTACAGGCTGGGAGGCGAACGCGTCGGCCAACGCCCCGGTGATCGTCTGGAGCATGCCGATGAACGCGCCGCCCGACGCCGACGAGGCGCTGAAAATGCTTCCGAAGATCGAGAAGACGTTGCCGGCGACCTCCGCCATGTCGCCGATCAGGCTGATCGCCTGCTCGATCGCAGCCTGCAGCCGGCCGTCCTCGAACGCCTGGGACAGGTTCTCCCCGATGCGTGCGGCGGCGTCGCCCGCCTGCGCGGTGAGCCGCTCGAAGCTGGGGCCGGCCGCTGCGGCCAGCTGCCCGAACGCCGTCACGACCACGCCGGGGACGCCGGAGAGGTTGTGCAGGCCCTGCGACGCGGAGGCCATCGCCCGGCCGAGGGTGCCGTTCTGGGCGAGTTCGCGGGCGGACCCGAGGACGCCCTTGGCCATGGTGTTCAGGGCTGTCGCGGAGTTGACCAGCTCGCGCCGTAGCAGGGGCAGCAGGGCGCCCGCGGTGGTGCGCAGCTCGCCCGCCAGGCCCTTGAAGAGGGCTTCCTGCACGTCCAGGCGCAGCGCGTCCCAGGCGGGCTTCAGGGCGATGACGGCCTGCACGAACGCACGCGCCGCCGGGGACAGCTTGGCCAGCGCAGCGGCGAGCGCATCGACGCCGCCCGCTCCGCCCCCGCCGCCGGCGCCTTGCGCGAGGGCCTCCTGCGCGTCGGCGACCGCGCGCATGCGGTCCTCGACGTCCCGCTCGGCCTGCGCCAGACGCTCCTTGGCCTGGGTGACGGCATCCGTGCCCTCGACCCCGGCCTTGTTCGCGGCCGCGGTGTCTTCCCGCAGCCGCGCCGTCTCGATCCGCTGTTCCTTGAGCCGCTGGACGGCCTGGTCGTACGCCAGCTGTGCCCGGGCCCGCTCCTCCTCGGAGGAGTCGCTGTTCTTGACCCGGTTGAGTTCCTCCTCGGCGTCCTTGACGTCGAGGATCGCCTGCTGCTCGTCGAGCTGCGCCGAGGCCAGCGCGTTGTTCATGTCCTGCAGGTCCCGCGCACCCTGCTTACGGGCCGCGTTGAGCTCCAGCTGCGCCTGCCGGGCGGCCTTCTGCGCGTCGCGTAGCGCCCGCTCCGCGTCGGCGACCGCCCGCACCGCCTGCGCGTGCTGGTTGGTGCCCCCAGCCGCGCCCCCGGCCGCCGCACCGGCGTCGGCGAACGCCGCCGTCAGCGCGTCCCCGACACCCGACCCGCCGATCTTCAGCGCGCCGACGGCCTGCGCCACCGACAGGATCGCCGTCGTCGCCAGCGCCGCCGCCGGAACGATGTTGACCAGCGCGCCCACCAGACCGGCCGCCGCCGGCACGGCCGCGCCCAGCATCGATGCCGCCCGGGCCGCCTGAGCGGCCGCCGACCCCAGCGCCGAGCCGAGCCCGCGCACCATGCCGCCCAGACCGCCCAGGCGCCCCATGTCGCGAGACGCGCGGCGGCTGGCGTCGCCGGTGCGGTTCGTGTG
Source organism: Streptomyces sp. NPDC051940 (assembly GCF_040680895.1). Classification (NCBI taxonomy): domain Bacteria; kingdom Bacillati; phylum Actinomycetota; class Actinomycetes; order Kitasatosporales; family Streptomycetaceae; genus Streptomyces; species Streptomyces sp. NPDC051940. The sequence goes on from NZ_JBFAXR010000026.1 coordinate 39,887, forward strand.
GCGGGTGACGTCGTCCAGGGACCGGGACAGGGACACGTACCGGCCCCGCATGTCGCGGATGCTGCCGTCGGTGGAGCGCTGCAGGCCCCGCATCGCCAGCTCGGCCTGCAGCATCGCGCGCCGCGCCGGGTCCGGGTCCAGATCGAACGTCGCCAGGAGTTCGCCGACGGTCATCGCCATGGGACGCCCCCCGTCTCAGCCGCGAAGGGCCGCCTGGATGCGGTCGGGGTCGTCGACGATGGCCAGCTGCGGCCCGGCCACCCGGCGGAACGCGGACTCTGCGGAAAGGCCGCTGAGGAGCACGTAGAAGCGGCGGACCGTCAGCTGCGCGATGTCTTGCGGGCCGAGCCGGTACTCCCGCTGGAAGTCCGCTTCGAGCGCCCACCAGTGCTCTTTGACTGCGCGCGTCGTTCGGCTCGGTTCGCGGGCGTGGGCTGGTCTTTTCCCTGCTCCACGTCCACGACGGCCTTGTACGCCTCAGCGAAAGAGATGTCGGTGCCGCGGCCTTGGGCCATCCCCCACGCGAGCACGACCTTGAACTCACGCAGGCCCATGCCGTTGGCCACCCACTCGCCGTAGACGTCCTTGCCGAACAGGCGGGCCACCAGCTCGTGAATGTCGGCCTCGCTGCCCGACGTCTGCAGCTCGTCGGCGCGCTCTACAAGGGCGAGCGGGAGGTCCGTGGGGACGGCCACCTCGACGTCGCGGATGACCTCGGTACGGACCTGTTCCTTCGCGCGGACCTCCGCCCAGAACGAGTCCCAGCTCTCCGTGGGGCTGCTCTCGGCAGCCTCATCCGCGGTCACGGGCGGGGCAGGGTGGTCGCGGCGCCGGAACGCGTGAACGTCACGGACCAGCTGACCTTGTCGTTGTTGCCGCCGCCCTCCTCGCCCATCTCCGCGGTGGCCGTCCACACCGCATACGTGGTGTCGCCCGGGGAGGCGAACCGCACCCGGCCCCACGACGCGTCGCCGACCTGGTCCGCGAGCGTCTCGACGAGCTGCTGGCCGGCGTCGAGGACACCGGTGGCGACGTCCTTCAGCCGCTTGCCCTCCAGCTTCAGCGTCTTGCCGCGCTGCATCACCTGCGACTCCTCCTGGCCGCCGGAGGCGAAGTCGGTCATGTCCGTGGACTCGGTCTTGCGGCCGACGGAGAACGTCATGATGCCGTCGCGGCCTGCGCCGATGTCGACCCACGTGCCGGGGCTTGCGGGGTTCTCGATCTGGAAGACGCAGTCGCGGGCGTTGTACTGGGTCGCGGCCATCGGGTGCCTCCTGGCATGGCTGAAGGGCCCGGCCGCGACGTGCGGGCGGGCAAAGATCGTTGGGGGGTTATCCGCGGTGCGCGGTGGGCTGCCGCACCGTGCAGCGGTAGTTGACGACGTGCTCGAACCGGCCGGCCTCGTCGCGGCCCATCGACGCCGGCGCGGCCTGCATGGCGATCGCGAGGATCAGGTGCGTGCCGTCCGGGAGGATCAGCGGGCCGAGGCCGTGCAGCTCGGAGCGGATCGCCTCAGCGCGGGAGCGGGAGACGCGCGGGTCGGCCGCGCCGCGCACGCGGATCTGCACCCGCGGCTCGTCGTAGGGGTTCGCGGAGTCCGACTCCGGGCCGCCGTAGCCGGTGAGGACCACCGCCAGACCCGGCGTGCTGGGCATGGCCTCAAGGAAGCAATCCCCACCGGCAGCCGCAGGGTTGTAGGTGGCCAACCCCTTGGACGTCAGGTGCAGGGCCAGGCCCTCCAGGACGTCAGCCACCGCGCAGCCCTCCCAGGAGCCCGCCGCGCCGGATCTCGGCGGCGATGATGGCCAGCACGACCTCACGCTCTGCGAGCATCGGCACCTCGAGATACTTCGCCTGCCGGCCGGGGGCGTGCCGGAAGTCGAGACGCTCATGCTGGACGACCGCGTAGACGGTGTCGAAGACGACGGCGCCGGAGATCGCGGCGTCGTCCATCACCACGCGGCCGGAGCGCTCCAGCGTGCCCTCATCCAGGGGGATGATCTTCCGGGCCTCGCCCAGGACGTGCTCCAAGCCCTTCTCCAGGCCCGTCCGGGCGTTGCGCTGAGTACGGGCGAGCCACGCCCGGCCCTCCCATCGGAACTGACTGGTCTGCGCCACGACACGCCCTCCTCACACGAGCTGCAGCTCCAGATGATCCGGCGTGGGCAGGCCGCCGCCGTCCCGCCGCAGAGCGGCGATCACACGCGTCGCCCTGCCGTCCGGCAGCGTCACCCGCGACTCCGCAGGCGCCACCGTGTCCAGCCGGCAGTACGCCGTCGACGACGACACGACCACCTCGCCGTGCCGGTCGCGGACCTCACGCGTCTTCTCATCGAGGAAGCAGCGCACGGCCACAGGGCCGCCGTACACAGGGCCCGTGCCCGACTGCCCCTCGTACGGCTCGACGGTCACGGTGTGGCCGAACAGGAAGCTGATGTCCGTGCTCACCCGGAGACCACCACCCCGAGGACGAAAATGTCCCGGGTCAGATCCGGTGAGCGCAGCACGTCCCACACCCGCGGGGCGATCTCCCGCGCGGGCGACGCGCTGCCCGACACATCGGTGACCGAGCGGGACAGCTTCGCGGAACCGATCTCGATGGTGCCCCAACCGACGCCAGACGCGCCGTCCGGGTCGCCGCCGGCTGCCTTGACGTACCAGCGGGCCTGCGCCACCGTCGCCCGCCGAAACGCCTCCCGGACGATCGTGTTGGACGGGTAGCCGTCCTCGTCGGCGTCGAACAGGGAGGTACGGAAGATCTCCGCGTCGAGGAAGTCCGACGCGGCCTCGCACAACTCCTCGGCGTTCTCCGGGGGCGACGGGCCGAGGTCGGCCGGTGTCGCGTACAGACGAGGCATCCGGCCCACCTCCCCCTACGCTGAAGCGCCGATCAGGATGATGTCGTACGTGACGCCGCTGCCGGCGCCGCCGTTGGCGACCTTCAGCAGGTCCGCGGTGCCCGCGGTGACCGCGTACGCGACAGCGTCCGGCGCCCACAGCGCCAGCACACCGCCCGGCCGCACCGTCACCGTGTGCGTGGCTCCGCCGGCCCAGGACACGAAGCCGTTGGCCGCGGCCCCACCGACGATCACGTTGTTGATGTTCGCCGAGTCGGCCTTGACGATCAGTCCCTTGATCCGGGCGAACGTCAGCGTGGCCCCGAACGCGTCCAGCAGGACCGCGGCGAGGTCCAGATCCTCGCTCGCGGACGCTGCCAGCGTGCGCCGGTCGGTGAACAACCGGTCAGCCTGGTTCGCCGCGACGCCGGAGCCCAGCGCCAGCGGGGACTGCCCCCAGTCCAGCTTGATCTGGCCGGTGGCCAGGTCGAGGAGGCTGGTCTGGTCGGCCTGCACGCGCAGCGTGAGGCTGCTGCTGTTGAGTGGCATCCAGGTTCACCCTCTCGTCAGGTTGCGATGACCAGCGGCACCGCCCGCTTGAATGCGGGGGTGGCGATGGTCGCCGGAGCGGTGCCCGTCAGCGCGGAGCCGGACGTCTGGGAGAGGTTGCCCTCCCCGGTGAGGAACGGCTTCGCGCCGACGGAGCCGACGACCGTCGGGACGGTTGTGGCGGTCACCGACAGCGCCGCGTAGTAGATCCCCGACTTGGTGATCCGCTGCGGCGTCGCGAGCGCGAACGTCTTCGCGGTGTCGGCCGCCCACGCCTCGGTGAGCTTGTCCGCCGACTGCGCCATCAGCGCCCCCGCACCGGAGTACAGGGCCGCGAAGTGGTTCGTCGGCGTACCGGCCGCGGTGCCCGCGCTGATGAACGTCAGGTTGGTGACCAGGTCTCCGTCCTGGAGGTACAGCGCCACCGAGCACATCACGCCGGTCGCGGCCGCGGCGACGTCGTCGAGGCCCACGCGCGGCAGGTTCGCCCGGTGGAATGTGGCTTCGGGGTCGGGGCGGCCGGCGGAGTTGAGCCAGCCGAGGTCGTTGCGGGGGTTCCCGCGGAAGGTTCCGAGGAGCGTCATGACGGGTCGCTCTCCTTCGTCTGCTGCTCGCCGCGGGCGAGGACGGTCTTGCGGGCCTTGCCGTTGCGCTCGGCGTCGAGGACACGGGCGACCTCGACCTCGTCGTCGGCGTGTTCGTCGAGGTAGGCGATGACTGCGGGCGCGTCGTGCTGCGCCGGGTCGAACACCTGCGGGTCGCGCTGCGCCGGGACGCCGGTGACCAGTTCCTGGACGCGCTCCTCTTCCGTGACGTCGTCGGCCTCGGCGACGCCGTAGCCGTGCCGGCGGAAGTACTCCAGCGCCGCCCGGCCCTCCTTCGTGTCGGTGTCGACGTAGCCGGTGCCCTTGTGGAAGTGCACGCCCACCGACTCGCCGGTGAACGACCGCACCGGGGCTTCGATCTTGTACTTGTTCGGCACGCTGATCACCGCACCTTCACGTTGCGCAGCACGCCGCACGACTTCGTGTTGCGCAACACTGCGGCCACCGGGCCCATCTCGACCTCACCCGTCTTGACCGCGCCGGGCACGGTGAAGTCGGGCAGGTACGTCTCGACGAGCGGGGTGCCGGCCATCGCGGCGCCGTGGAAGGCGTCCAGGCCCATGCTCACGGCGTAGATGTCGGTCAGGCCGGTGATGACGCCGCCGGCGCCACCGCCGTCGGTGTCCGCCGACCGGATCGGGATGATCGGGGCGGAGCCGTCGGCGCGGTCGCCGATGTCGACGAGGACCCAGTCGCCGTACCGCTCGACGAGGATCCCGAGGCTGTCGCGCTCGGCAGTGAACTGCGAGGCGCGGCGGGCCAGGGACTTGATCCGGGAGATCGACTTGGTGTTGCCGAGGATGGCCTTCACCCCGGCCGGGATCGAGCCGTCGGCGCCGGTGTCGCCGGAGCCGGTCTGCGAGCCCATGATCCGGGACAGGAAGTCGTCGAACGCGTCGAACGCGCTCATGGCGATGTCCTCGGTGGTGACCGTAGCCGGAGACCAGTCGAGGTAGCCCGTCGCGACACCCTCGGTGAGGGGCAGGTACTCGGTGGACTGCCCGACGAGGGCCTTGTCGAGGCCGTCGAACCCGGCGTCGTCGACGGCGGTGTCGCCCAGGATCAGTTCCTGCTGGAAGCGGGTCCGCATCGAGGTCAGCTTCTGCGACATCTGGAACATGATCTCGTTGGACTGCGCCGGGCCGAGCCGGGCGAGCTTGCGGTCGACGTTGAACGCGCCGCCGAGCGGGTGCAGCTCGACCGTCTTACGCTCGCGCGTAGCCTGGTTGGGGACGAACTCCTCGTTGAACTTCCGGAACGCCGCCGTCGACGGGGCCAGCAGGCGGGTGTAGCCGTAGGTCAGCGAGCCGCCGCCGGTGCCCGGGGTGACGGTGTCGTCCCAGACCATGTTGCGGAACAGCCAGCTGTTGCGGCGGAGGTTGTCGATGACGGCGTAGTCCACGTCCGCCTGGGTGTTGAGCATCGCCTGAGCGAGCGTCACGGGCATGAGGTTCTCCCTGTGGTCAGGTTTGGTAGTGATCCGCGATAGCCCCGGCGAGGGAGCCGGAGCGCTTCTTGGCGCCGCTCTCGCCGGTGCCTCCGGACAGGTCGCCGCCGGAGCGGCCGGCGGGCTGCAGGGCGTACGCCGGGTTGTCCTTGACGGCGGTCTTGATCGCGTCGTCGAGGTTGGCGCCGAACGTCTTCGCGGACGGGTCGAGATCGGCGATCTTCTGCTGGAAGGAGACGGAGTCGAGGAGCGCGCTGGCCCTGGCCCCGTGCTTCTCCGCGCGGTCCCGGACCGCGTCCTTGATCGACAGTTCGCGGATCGTCGCGTCCCGCTTGTCGATCTCGGTCTGCGACTCCTGGGCGGCGGCCGTGCGGCCTGCCTTCTCCGCGGCTGCGACCGCCTTCTCCTGCTCGGTCATGTTCTGCTGCTTGAGCTTTTCCAGCTCCTCAGCAGCACCCGAGTTGGCCTTCGCGCGCTTCTCCCACTCCCGGGAGTGGCCCATGGCCTCGCGGTACTTGGCCTCCCAGTCGGTTCCGCCGTCCGTGCCGGACCCGGACTGCCCGGGGTCCTTCCCGGAGGGCTGCCCGCCCTGGCCGGAGCCTGCGCCGGCACCGTCGGAACCGCCCTGTCCAGCCTGCCCGGTGTCACCGGAGCCGGACTGTCCGCTGGAGGCGGAGCCGCCTTCGCCCTCGCCGTTGCCACCCGCGATGGCGTAGATCGGGCTGCCGTTGCGGCGGTACCCGAGCACGGTCATCGCTGCATGTGCTGCGAGGGGGTGCTTGAAAGGGTGCTGCATGGTGTTCTCCCGTTTCGGGTTGCCCGGCGGTGCCCGTGCGGGCGATGCCGGAAGACAAAGGCGCGCAGCTGCGCGCACACGCCGTTCTCAGCGCGCGCGATGCCGCCTACGGTCTGCGCATGAACGCATGGACACTCGTGGGCGGCATCGTGCAGCTCGTCGGGCTCGCGCTGGCGGGCGTCGGCGTCCGCGCCACGCGACTTCAGTACGGGCCCAATCGGCTCGGCATCGTGGGCACGGCACGGCGGCTCTGGCGCGAGGTGCTGGCTGGCCTCGGTCGACGGCAGCAACGGCCTCACAACGTGGTTGTCGGCAGTGCCGCCTTCGCTGGAGGAGGCTTAGCGTTCGGCGCGACCGGCATCGTGGGGCCGAGCCCTACCGCCACACTTGAGGAGACCGTTGCTTTCCTGGTGAGGCAGTCCACCGAAACGCAGAAGGTCACAGCCGATCTACGCCAGCGCATAGACGACGAGCGGGGAGCACGCGAGACGGCCGAGGTTCAGCTCAAGGCGGCTATCGCCGATGCGGCTTCGACGGCCAGAGCGGAACTCGCCGAGTCGCAGGCCGGCGGGCTGCGCCTGGAGACCTGGGGCCTGCTTCTCGCTGCCCTCGGAACGGTCCTCGGCTTGATCGGCGGGTTCTGACGCGCCTGGAACGGTCTACTCGCCCGGCAGGGGGCGGGTCTTGGCGTAGCCGCGGAGCCACGCCGAGCGGCGCAGGTCGCCGCGCTCGTACGGGCACGCAGTCGGGCGATCGCCCGCGCGGCCGGCCGCGGCGCCCTCGTGCAGCGCGCGCGTCACCTGCTCTCGCGGCCCCATCGCGGCCCCCTTGGTCAGAGTCGGTTCTGCTGGTCGCCGCGCGCCTTGCGGGCCCTGTCGCCCTCGCTGCTGCGCTGCCCGGTGACCTGCTCGGTGTACTCGGCCAGGGTAGTGCGGGGGTGATCCTGCCACCACCGCTTCAGCTCCTCTGAGGCGCGCGCGTAGGCGATGTGTGACGGACCCGTGAACATGCTGATCGGGTCCATCCCGTCAGCCTCGGCCTGGCGGGAGAGCAGCACGCCGCGGAGCGCGTCCTCGGCGTCGAGGTACTGGGCGTAGACGTGCTCGCGGTACATCTCCCGCACCTGCGCCCGGGTATATGCACTGCGCCCGGCGTCGGCCGCGGCCTGCCGGTCGGCGAGCCACCGCTCCTCGCGGGACAGATCATCGCGGTCGATGTCCGGGGCGAGGGCGAGGTGCGCCCAGTCCTCCGGCTCGGCCGGGGCGAGCAGCTCGTCGACCGCGGCCCGGTCGGCCAGCTGGCCCTCGACGGTCGCGGCGCCGCGCGCCGACGGGAGCGCGGCGGGCGGATACCGGCGGTCGATCTCCGCGGCGATCCGCTCAGCCTCCTCGAACGTCGCGAACCGCAGGGCCCAGCCGAGGTCGTCCTCGCTGTACCCGGTGACGTCGTCTACGAGCCGGCCGCCGGGGAACAGGCTGTCGCGGCGCCGCTGCTCCTCACGCTGGCCGATCTCGGCCTCGATCTGCCGGAAGTCGTCGGCGTCCAGCTGCGGTGAGCGCATTGCGGCGGCGAGGTCGTCCTCGCTCATCTCCCGCAGCGCCCCCGGGTCGGTACGTACCCGGACCGCCGCGGCCTGCTCGCGTGTCGGCGGCGCCGGGGCGGCCGCCTTGGGGAGCTGCTCGCGTTCCCGCTTGCGGCGCAGCGCGTCATGCTCGGCGAGATGCTCCCGCAGCGCCTTCTGCCACTCGCGGACCTTCCTGCCCGCAGCGCGCCGCTCGTCGTCAGTCAGCGCCGCGGCCTGCCGGCGCTTCCACGCCCGGATGTGCCGCTCGATCTGCCGCTGCCGCTGCGTGTCCTCGTACGTCGTGCCCGGCGTCGGCGGAGTGTGCGGGCGGGTCGTCACCCCAGGGATGTACGCGGAGAGGCTGTGCCTGCAGTTGGGGTGAAACAGCCCCGCCGCGCGGGCCTCCACCAGCGTCCCCACGACGTGCACCGCGACCGTACGACCATCCTCGGTGGCGTGCTCGACGCGCACCGTCCGCGGCCCCGGTTCGCCGGCCAGCGCCAGCACCTCGCCCTCCCAGCGGGCACACAGTGGGCACTCCAGCGGAGCGTCCGACACCATCACGAGCCCGACGCCGAGTTCGGCCAGGCGATCCGTGTGCCCCTCGATCGCAGCCCGCGCGGTGACGGACCGCACCGCCATCTCGGCGTACGACGCGACGTTCCAGTTCCGGCCGGCCCGGTCGGTGAAGGCGGTCACGCCGTTGCGGGTCAGCTGGTTGAGGACGCGCTGCGACGCCTGCCTGCGGGTCTCCGTGCCCAGCAGCACACCGCCGGAGGCGCGCGTCACGACGCTGCGGAAGACATCGACCACAGCGCGGGTGATGCGGGCGTACAGCGGCCGGGTGTCCCGGGCGTACGAGGCGGCGAGGCGGTCCACCGCGGCCGCGCCCGGCAGCTGGCGGCGGATGAACGCCTCGTTCCCCACGGGCACGGCGCCCAGCTCGACCAGCGCGGCCTGCTCGCCCCGCTGGTACGCCTCGGCCAGCGCCAGCCGGACCGCGCCGTTGGCGTCCTGCTCCAGCGCGCGTGTGACGTCCTCGACGGCGCGCCGCAGGTCCCCGACGGCGGCCAGCTTGAGCTGCGCCCACGCTGGGGAGTCGATCCCTTCCACGAGCGCCTTGGCGAGCCGCTCCAGCAGGTCGACCTCGGCCGCGTCGTACAGCTCCCGCACCCGCGCGGCGAGGTCCTCGGCCATCTCGGGGGAGACCGGCATCGTGCACCCCCGCGGCTACTCGTCGCCCGCGCTGCCTGACGGTGCGGGGAAGCCCTCGGCGCCGGTGAGGACCGGGTCGGCCATGGGCGGGGCGACCTCGTCGCGGATCCGCGCCACCTCGGCCGCGACCTCTTCGTCTTTGAGGTCCGGGTTGGTGAGCCGTACGAGGGTGTCGGTGGACGCGGCCTCGGCGCGGCGCAGCAGCTCGGCCGTCTCCGCCAGGGTGCGGATGTCGTCCTGCACGGAGTCCGCGAAGACCACGTCCGGCCGCTCGACCTCGACGCCGGCCACGCCCGGGAAGAGGGCGGAAGCCTCGAGCATGAGGAGCACCTCGACGACGTCGGCGATGCCCGCCGCGGCGAGCTCCGCCTTCGTCGCGCGGGTCGTCATCGACCGTGCGGTGCGCGCCTTGATCTCCGTGGCGGTGACCGCCTGGCCGTCGCTGTCGTCGCCGAACGTGCCCCCGCTGTACCCCGCGTTGCGGATGACCTTGCCGACCAGTTCCTCGATCGTGGCCCGGTGCTCCGCGTGCCGGATCGCGAACTGGTTCAGGGTGATGCCCTTCTCCCCGGTCGGGGGGATGTTCATCTCCGCGAACACCTCGCGGTCCTCCCACGACACGCCCTGGCCGGGGCCGTTGGACTGCAGGTAGCCGGCCGGGACGATGATCCGGGAGCGGGCGAGGCGTACGTCGCGCATCCAGGAGGTGTACGTCTCGTCGATCGCGGACAGGAACGTCTCCGCGCCCTGAAAGTCGCTCGTGCCGAGGCCGGCGGCGCCGGGGATGTCGTCCCAGTCCGGGGCCTCCATCGTGTTCGGGATGTAGGAGGCTGCCAGCCGCTTCCCGATCGGCAGCGCGCGGACAGGCAGCAGGTCTTTGGTCTGCTCGAAGGCGGCGAGGTCGATGGGCTTGCCGAGGTTGTGCTCGGTGCCCTCGTACACGCCGTGCAGGATGACGCCGGGCTCGTGGCGCTCGAGGTGGCGGACGATGCGTTGCCCGTCGGCCTCCAGCACGGTCCAGAACGTCACCGCGCGCAGGACGTCGCCGTGCGCGAATTCCGGTGCGGCGCCGTCCGCCCGGACGGAGGAGATCCAGGGGCGTTCGCGGATGTCGGTGTCCCACACCACCCGCAGGTACGAGCCGCCCAGAGCTGAGCCGTCGCTGCCGGAGCCGATCAGGGTGCGCTTCATGCTCACGTCCATGAGCTGCTCGAGACGTTCCTGAGTGCCCGTGTTCTTGGCCTTCAGCGCGGGCGGCTCGGAGTACAGCAGGCCGGAGCTGGTGCGGGCGATGTCGCGGGCGAGTGGCATGTGGAGATTCGCGCGCTTCTCGCCGAGGGGGGTGGGCTCGCCCCAGAACCACCGCGCGACGCGGCCCACGATGCCGCCGCGGTACTGCGAGGGCCGGTTCTCGGGCGGGCCGAAGCGGGCGTTGTCGCGGTGCCGGTTCTGGTAGCGGTAGGCGAGACGGTCGGGGTTCGCGGAGTACCAGGCGGACCAGTCGGCCATGTCCGCACTGATCGCGGGGTGGACGGGCGGCCAGGGGTCATTCTTCCCGGGGCGGGGCATCAGGTCGTCGCCTCCTCGCCGCTGCTGGGGTGCTCGATCTCATCGGCGGCGGCACGGAGCGCGGCGGCGACACCGCAGGACGTGACTGTCACCGTGGCGGTGCAGGAGACGGGCATGTCGATGACGCCCACCTCCTGCTCGGCGCCGTCACCGATCCGCATGAAGATCGGGATGTGCGTGGTCGCCATCAGGCCGCCTTCGCGTAGTCGATCAGGCCGCGCCACTCATGCGCGGTCGAGTGGACGGCGTAGCGCAGCGCGTCCGCGCTGTGGTCGTCGACCTTCAGGGGCTTGTCGTCGCCCCGCTCGGCCGCCCTCTCGTCCCAGGCGTAGCCGGGAAGCTCGCCAAGGAGGCCCGCACAGGAGCGGTGGACGCGCAGCAGGCCGGAGCCCAGCGCTACGCCTACGGAGCGGATCCCGTCCAACACGTCGTTGATCGCGGGGGCGATGTTCGGGACGCGCTCGGTCCACAGCTGGTTCATGAACGATGCAGCCGACGGATCCACAAAGATCCATTCAGGTTGGACGCCACGAGTGTTGCCGCTCTCACCCGGCCGGCGCACGTTCGCCAGCCACTGACGCACTCCCTGGCTGTACTCGGCGTCCGTGAGCTGCCGGAACGAGTCGGCCGAGCTGTACCGGTACTCCGACACCACGTACAGGTGCTGGTCCTCGGCCAGGCCGAGGAGGACCGCGGAGAACGGGTTGACGGTGCCGTAGTCGATGCCGACGGCGAGCCACCGGCGCATGTACGGCAGCAGGTCGACGACGTGCCGGTCCTCGTCCCACATGTCGTAGACGGCGCCTTGGGCGAGGCACCACTCGCCGAGGATGAACCTCCGGTACCACAGGCCGTGGTACTGCGCCTTGAGCCGGGCGACGAATCCGGGGTCCAACGACGGGTTGTCGTCGAGGGTGAAGTGCCAGTTCACCAGCCCCACGTGGGCCGACTTCAGGAGGAAGTCCCGGCGCAGCCAGTGGAACGGCCCGTCCGGGTTCGTCGTGGCCATCAGCCTGGACTGGTCCCCGACGCGGAGTCGGGACAGCAGCATCATCCAGAACGCCTGCGGCAGCAGCGTCGCCTCGTCGACGTACGCCAGGGCGATCGTCGCGCCGCGGATGCGGCCCTCGGCGCGGGCGTCGGAGGCGCCGACGAGGTGCACTGTACGGCCCAGGATGCGTGCGGTGTTCGCGCCGTTGGTGTGGATCACGTGCTTGGCGATCGGCCCGAAGAGGTGCGTCGACTGCAGCGGGTCGAGGATGTTCCGCTCGATCGTCTGCAGGGTGCGGCCCACGATGACGACGAGCCCGTGATCCGGGGTGACGGTGAGCCTGATCAAGAACGCGATCAGCGAGGCGATGGTCTTGCCGGAGGACACCGCCCCCGACCACAGGGCGATCGGGGCGTCCTGCGCCTCGACGATGCTCTCTACCTGCCGGCGGGACAGCGGGACAGGGAGGTCACGGAGCATCACCGTCCCCCTCGTCTGCGGGCTGCTCCTCCGCTGCCTGCTGCGCGGCCTTCTGCTCGCAGTACACCGCGGTCAGGCCGGTGAGCATCTGCCCGACCATCGACTTGGCGGCCTCGGCGCCTCCGTCGTCCTGCGGGGGGCACAGCTTCAGCGAGCGGTCGATGGCGATGCCGGCGGCGGCCATGAGCGACTTCTTCGCGTCGGCCGGCGGCTCGTCGATGTACTCCTCGGCGTAGGTGTTGTCCTTGCCGCCGAACGCGAACACCTTCGCGGGCTGCCACATGCGGGCGGAGAGCCGCTCGGCGTCGGTATGCAGCTCCTCGGCGAGGATCGCGCGGCGCTCGGCGAGGTCGGCCATGCGCGCGCGGGTGGCCTCTTCGGTTGCCGAACGGTCGTAGGTCAGCCCGAGCTTGGCTGAGATGATCGACACGGTTCGGCCGGAACGTTCGAGCTGGCGGGCAATCTCGTTGCGGGAGAGGCCCTGCGCGTGGAGCCAGCGGACCTGCTCGAACGTCTCGTCCGTGACTGGGCGGCCGGACATGATCACCCCCGCTGCCCTGGGGGTGTTCGCCCCTAGCGAAAGAAATGTCGAATTCTCCGGCGTTCACCGATCCACTGTCATGCAGCGGTGTTTACCGGCACCCGCTGCTGCGGGTAGTTCGCAGAAGCCGCCGAACTGCCGCTAAGGAGCGGTAGATTGACCTCGTTCTCAACGGGCGCCCCGCAGGCTTCGCTGTCGACCCGTTCTTCGGCGGCGGAGGCCCTGAAACCCCAGGGCCCTTGGGGTAGTCCGAGGAGGACCGATGGAAGAGGGGGACCCGGGAGACCGGAACCGCTGGTGGTCAAGTCCGAAGCTACGGCTTGCTCTGGAGGTTTCGGGCCTGTTGATCGCCGCCATCGCTTGCGTGGGGCAGTTCCGGTAGATGCCGGGCTGGCCCGTGGCCCCGGAAGGGACCGAGCTCACAGACGTGGGCCCGGCCTCAAGGAGTTCGGCCGGGCCCACAGCGCGGGGTACGTGGCCCGGCCCTGTAGCACCAGGGTCGGGCCATCCCGCATCGGCCGTGAAGCCGATAGTTGCTTTGATACATAGTTTCTATCCATCACGGACTCTAGCGCACAGCGAATTCGACAGCCGTGATTTCACTCTGAAATCGCAGCGGCTGAGTTCGTGAATCTCCAGCGGTCAAGTTGTAGAACGCGAGTTGCGGGTTGGGGTCGAACCGAGGATCCCCTGTTCGTGCGGTGGTTGAGCAGGCCAGAGTCGAACGGCCGTACGTCGCTCCGCTCCCGTTGGTCAGCCGAGGGAGGGCCACACCCAGGTGCCCGGGCCCTCGCCCTCAGCCCGGGAGGTCGCCCACAGGGTGTCGTTGCCGTCGAGGAACACCTGCGCGTTGACCGTCACCGTGCCCTCATCCCAGACGCGGACGATCATTGCCGGGAACACGTCGCCGGCCTGCGCGTGGTTGCCAACGTGCCCCACGTAGCCGGTGTGGTCCTGGGCCACGCCGCTCTGGTGGAAGTCCTTGCGGCGCCGGTTGATCTGCTCGGCGTCGGCCTCGGTGAGGGTGTAGCGGACGATGCGGCCGATGGTGGGCTGCATGAGGGGCCTCCTGGAGTTGTGGTCAGCGGTCGCGGATGGTGATCCACAGAGAGCGGTCGTCGATGATCCCGCCCGCGGTGGTGACGCGGCAGGTCGCCTTGTACGTCTCGCTGAGGGTGCCGCCTGAGATCACCTGGGACACGGTGGGCGAGGTGACGATGGGCTCGCCGACAGCGGTCAGCCCCGGCGGGAGGATGATCACGGCGCTGATGATGGTCTTGTTGCCGGCGCACCACAGGGTCCAGTCCCAGGTGTAGTCGAGGGTGGCGTCCGGGTCCTTGATGAAGTGGTCGGTCACGCCTACCTCCCGACGGTCACGGTGCGGGGATCGGCGGGGATGATCAGCGTGCGGTTCTCGGCGGGGATCGCGTACGTGCGGTCCGGATGCGGCTGGATGGCGCCCGCCGGTGGGGTGATGGGCCGGGCGGTGTCGACCTCCAGCGCGGTGCCCAGCGTGGCGCTCTTGCTGCCGGTGATCGGCTGCGCGACCTCGGCGACGGTGGCCGTGCCGAGCGTCGCGCTCACGGTCCCGGTGATGGGCTGCGCCGTCTCCGTGCTCGAGGCGGTGCCGAGGGTGGCGGTCTTTGCCCCGGTGAGAGGCCGCGCCGCTTCGGTCGACGTCGCGGCGCCTACGCTCGCGGCCTTCGCGCCCGTCCAGGGCTGCGCTTGCTCCGTGGTGATGGCGGTGCCGAGCGTCGTCGCCTTACCACCGGTGAGCGGCTGCGCGGTGTCCGTCTCGGTGGCGGTGCCGAGGGTGACGCCGGAGACGAAGTCGGCCGCTGTGAAGTCGTCGTACCTGAGGGTGCCTGGCGTGTCAGAGCGGAGGCCGCAGCTCGTGCCCGACGTCACGGTCGTGTTGGTGACGGAGACGCGCTCGACCCCGTTCACGAAGCCCTTGATCGTCGAGCCGACGGCCTGCACCTTCATCACGTCGCCGCTGACGGCGCCGCCGGCGAAGGAGCCGATGCTCGTGAAGCCGCCGGACACCGCGAACAGGTTCCACGTGCTGCCGTCGTTGCGCCACAGGTAGCCGGTGGTCAGGGAGGCGTCGCCGCGGCACCACACGCCCTGAGACGCGACCGCGGCGACCGCGATCGTGGCCTGCGCCGAGTGGTCGCTGGTGTCCATCGCCGTCGCGGCGCGGGCGATGACCGTGCCCGTGGCGGTGCCCGGGTGGAGGCGGTTGCTCGCGATGGACCAGTCACCCGACACCTCGACCCAGCCCGCGCCGAGGTTGGAGGAGTCGGCGCGGTTGAAGTCGTCGGAGAAGGTGGCCACGTCGACCTCCCGGGGCCTGCGTCGGGTGCCCTACGAGGCCCTGACGAGGTCCGCGATGTTGGCGGTGAAGGCGTTGCCGTCGGGTGTCCAGCTCAGGCCGTGGTGGGTGAGCGGGATCAGCGTGATGTCGGTGCCGGTGGTGGTGTCCGGGTCGTAGCAGACGACCAGCGCGCCGACGGGGTTGCCGGTGGGGGTGGTCCAGGTGACGTTGTCGGCATCGACGTTCACCCGGTTGTTCGTGTCGTCCACCGTGACCGTCACGTTCGTGAGCGGCATCCGGCCCACGGTGGTCTGCTCGTTGGTGGTGCCGGCGACGACGGCGGCGAAGTCGTCCTTGTCCTCCAGGACGCTCTGCGCCTCGAGCCCGCTGCTCTCCAGGGCGATGATGACGAGGCCGTCGCTGGCGGCCGGGAGGGAGGCGTAGTAGGCGACGCGACCCTTGGCGATGTTGAAGGTGAAGTCAGCCACGGCGTGGCCTTTCTGCGGGGTCTTCGGTGTGGTGCCGCGGGCCGGATTCGAACCGGCGTCCTCCGGCGTATGGGGCCGGCGAGCTACCGGGCTGCTCTACCGCGGTGGGGACGCACTACGGCCCCTGCCGGGGGGGGGGACAGGGGCCGTAGTTGTGTCTCGTTGTCTCCGGGCACGCCGGACGCGCCTTCAGAATGCAGCACGATCGTTCGTGTTGCAAGCGTTACTTCACATCAGCGCGCACCGAGTCGCCGATGAACCCGTCCTTGTAGGTGACGGTCTTCGCTGTGAACGCGCCCTTCCCGGTGATCACCCCGGTGATGTTCTCGCCCGGGGCCAGCTCGGTGGTCTCCATCTGGCGCTCGTCGACACCGAGTTCCGCGGTGTGGCGGGTGCCGTTGGTGTCGGTGATCGAGAAGTACAGCGGGTTGATGTCGATCGTCTTGCCGCTGTTGTTCGTCACCGTGACCTTGACGCTGGTGTGTGGCTTGCCATCGGCCAGGACAGACGGGGCGTACTTCGTGGGGACGGCCTTGACTGCGATGGGAGCAGGCTTCGCCTTCTCCGGCTTGCTGCTCGCCTTCTCATCCTCGGCCTGCGTGGCTGGCGCGCTGCTCGACACATCCGCGGCCGGCGTCTTGCTGCTCGGGTCGTCGTCGCCTCCGCCGGCGAGGGAGGCGCCGATGCCGAGGATGAGGACCAGGGCGAAGGCGCCGACGCAGCCGATGCCCACCTTGGAGCCGGTGCTCATGCCCTGCTGCTGGGGCGGCATCGGCGGCTGGGGTCCGCCCCAGTTGGGCGGGGGCTGCTGGCCGTAGCCGTAGGGCTGCTGCGGGCCCTGCTGGGGCGGCTGGTGCTGGTTCGGGTACGTCATGGGGTCCCCCTCAGTTGCCGATGCTGTCGTTGATCGATCCGTCGTCGTAGTAGTCGAGGAGCTTCTGATCCTCGACGGGCATCTTCTTGAATGTCCGGCTGACGATGAGGGCCACGTAGTCGTCTTCCTTCACGTCGCTGCAGGCGTCCGGCTTCCCCTTGGTGCCGGCGGCGTCCTGGGCGTCGAGGGCCTTCAGGCAGTCCCGCACGATGTCGTCGTACGACGGCTGTGACAGCCAGATCGCTAACCAGATCAGCGCGGCGGCGATGGCCGCGGATGCCGTGATGATGATGGTTCTCCGGTGGTGCACGATCCCCCCTGGGATGTTTGCGTCTCGGGACGGTACGGGTAAGCGCGTGCCCCCGGCATAGGCCGGACGGCCCCGATCCGGGGGCGCGCGGGGGCGGCTACTTCTTGTCCGGCTCCTTGGCCGGCTTCTGTGTCTGCTGCTGCGGGTAGTGGCCGCCGCGGCCGGGGCTGTACGGCAGCGGCGGACCGAGACGGTCCTCCATCTCCGGGGGGACGTCCTCCCGGCGGATCGGGAATCCGGTGGTGAGTGCCATGCTGGATCTCCTGTCTCGTGTGATCGGGATGGGGACCGGGGCGGCCGACGGCCTGGCAGCATGGCGGCCGCCCCGGGGTCTACTTGCGGCGCCAGCGCACGATGGATCGGTACGGGCGCTCCGCGTCCGGCACGACCTCGAACGGCGCACCGGTGTTGTTGATGTTGTTGTTGCTGGCCTGACCTGCGGCAACATCCGCCCCCGGATCGGGAGTCGGATCGTCGGGGAGCGGGGGGATGTCGCCCGCCCGTACGCCGGTGCTCACCCCGCGGCCCCGCATGCGCACCGGGTGGGTGGGGATGCCAGCCGTACGGAGGGCATCACGGACGCGGTCGGGGGACTCGCCGAGGTGGGTGGCGACAGCGGCAGTGTGGGCATGGGGGGCGGCGACCGTGCGGAGGGCCGCGGCGAGGTCGTCGGGGTGGATCGGCTGGCGTTCGACGCGGCTGGTGATCCGCTCCCACACCTCGTCGTCGGTCTCGTCGTCGAGGGGATCGTGCACTGGGGGCCGGATGTAGCTCGGTGGTGCGGGGGTGCGCAGGCCGAGGGGGATCGCGACGGCGGCCCACACCGCGGCGAGGACCCACGCGATGGTGTCGAGGACGTGCAGCCCGTTGAGGAACAGCGCGATCCCGGCCGCGCTGGCGACCTTGAGCCAGGTGCCCTGTCGGAGCCGGTCCCCCAGCCATCTGCTGATCGTTGAGGAGCCGACCCATACGGCGCGCCAGAACGCCATCCACGCGTCCATCAGCCGCCACCTCCGATCATCAACAGGACGGCGGCGGCGAGGCTGACCGGGACGTGCCAGATGGTGCCGACGCCGGCCGTGGGGAACACCAGGGCGGCGACGAGGCCGAGGAGGGCGGCGCGGCCGGGGGTGAGCGGGGCGAGGAGCACGAGGGCGACGAGGAGGCAGCAGACGGCGCCGATGCCCAGCTCGCCGAACGGACCGCGGCCGCCGACGCCGAGGCCGGTGAGGCCCTGCGTGGTGACCTGCTCGGCGTTGACCCAGAACTCCCCCGCGGCCCGGTAGGCGGTGCCCGCGAGGAACGCCACGGCCAAGGCGCCGTTGTCGCGCAGGCGCTGCTTGCCGCGGCCGCGTACGCCGAGGATGAGGACGACCGTCAGCACGAGCGCGAGGCCGCCGGCGCCGACCGCGCCGAACGCTGTCCCCGGGGGCGCTGCGATGGTCATCATCGGGTGCCTCCGGGCGCGTACAGCAGCACGGCCAGCACGGCGGAGGCGACCGGGATGCGGGCCAGCCACATCGTCATCGGGCGCAGGGGCGGCGGGATCCAGGGCAGGCCGGGCAGGTAGACGGCGGGGATCGCCGCGATCAGGCAGAAGCCGGTGCCCATGGCGAGGGCTCCGCCGTCGGCGGTGGTCATCGCGGTGGCGACGAGGCCGACGAGGCCGAGGCCGTAGCCGACGCCGGCCGCCGCCGCGTGCACGAGGCACCAGCGCATGCGGGCGGCGCGCCGGTCCTCCGCGCGGGACCGCACCCGGGGCGCGGGCTGGTTGATCGTGACCTGCACCGTCGGCGGTGCCTCGCGCGGTGCGTCCGGCAGCGGGGGGAGCACGCCGCGGCGGACCTGCCACCAGGGCCGGTGCGGGTCGGGGTCGTACTCGGTGTAGTCGGTGTGCGGGCGCTGCTCTCCGTCGTCGTCGTAGATGCCGGCCCACCACTGCGGCTCGGGGGTGGTCACGAGGGTCTCCTGTTGGCCTGGTGGTTGAGGCGATCGGCGAGCTGGCGCAGCGCGTCACGGTCGTCGTTGTCGAGCGGGTCGGACTGCGCCAGGAGGGCGATCGCGAGGGAGATGCAGGTGCGGAGCGGGTGCCTCGTGGCGTGCGCCGCGTCGTGGTCGTGGCGCAGCGCGTCAGGGTGAATGGCGCGGAGCGTGTCGCGCGCCGCGTTCACGAGGGTGCGCGCGTCTGTCGCGGGCGCGTCGTGCGCCGCGTCGCGTGCGTCACTGTGCGTCATCGCAGGTGGGAGGGGTGACGCCTTCGGCGCGCCATCCTGGGCGAGGGCCTTGAGGTCGCGTCGTACGGTGGCCTCGCTGATGCCGAGTTGACGCGCGATCTCGTGTCCGCTGACGCGCGCGTCGCGTAGGCGTCGCACTGCGTCGCGTCGTGCGTCGCGGTCTGCGTCGGGCTGCGTCATGGTCGTCACGGGCGGGACCGGTGCACGGCGAGGTCAAACTCGACGCGGGCGCACGGGTTCGCGGCGTAGTCCTCGCGGCAGCGTTCGACGGTGGCCGGCTCGTCGATGATCGAGCTGCCGGTTAACGGGCGCTTGGCCGTGGGCTCCGGGGTGGGCTGGTGGGTAGGCTCCATGACGGCCTGCTCCTGTGATCGGCGGGAGTGGGTCGCCCCCGGCCCATGTGGCGCTCCAACGCCGGGCCGGGGGCTTTGAGTTGTGCAGGCTCCACGCTAGGGAACCTGCTTTACAGTGTCAACGAGGTTGGGCAGGATGGACCCTATGCCGGACGGGCAGGAGCCGGGGCGCGCTGAGGAGGGCAGGCTGGTGAACCTCTCGCAGCTCGCCGTGGAGCTGGGCGTTACGCGCCAGTGGCTGCACGCGCTGCGCACGAAGGACCCGAAGTTCCCGGCTGCGCGCCGGCAGCCGGGCAGCACGCGCGATGTGTGGGATCTTGCGGAGGCGCGTGCGTACTACGACGCGCGGGAGCTGCGCCCGGGCGAGCGCACAGACCTTCAGCGGCCCGACGCCGAGGGGCGGTCGTGACGGACGACCTCATTGCATGGCTACGTGCACGCCTCGACGAGGAGGAGCACATAGCGCAGGCGACACAGGCGGAGCGTGATGGGTGGTACGGCCGCGAGGCCGCGGAGTACCTCCCACGTGCCGACGTCGCGCACATCACCCGCCACAGCCCGACCCAGGTCCTAGCGGAGGTCGAGACGAAGCGGGCGATCGTCGACTACATCATGAGGGAGTGCGACGGCAAGCTGAGCCACGTCCTCAGGCTCCTCGCCCTGCCTTACGCTTGGCACAACGACTACCGCCCGGAGTGGCTGCCGTAGTCGAACGTGATGGAGCCCCCATCCGCAATGCGGCGGGGGCTCACTTGAGGGGCCAGAGTACGGCGCTCCGTCGAGTCTTGCCGGGTTCGCCGTCAAGTTGAGTCGTGGCCGAATTCGTCGAGGATCTTGCGTGCGCAGTTGAGGAAGGCGTCGAGCATTCTGTCGAGCTCTCGCTCGGCCGCAATGTAGTCCCTGAGCATGGCATCTCTTCGTTCGGTGTCGCCGCGCTCGCGAGCGATCGCTATCTGGTATGCCGTCAGCCAGACTCGGGATGCAGCCATCTGGACGTTTGCAACTGGCTGCGTGATCTCATCCGGACCCTCGATGCTGACGGTCGCGGCGAGGCGACGTAGTTCATCAACGTCGTCACTGTGTGAACGCATTTGGGAGGAGTCCGCTGCGGTTTGGGTGTCCCGGCTGACGGTGTCGCGCAGCTCGCGACCCTTCGCAAGAAACGCGGAGTAGGCGGAGCTACGCGGGTCGCGGCGTTCGCGGAGATGCTCGAATCGGTGCTGTTGCTGGAGCTGCTCAGCCTGCTGTCGAAGTTGCCCGGCCTGTTGCTGGGCTGTCGCACGGGACGTGATCCACGTGGTGGCGATCGTGCCGATAGAGACGACAGCGGCACCCCCAAGCGCGCCGATGAGGCCAGAAAGGGCAGGGTCCATGCGCCGAGTGTGGCGGAGCATCCGACGGTCCGATGGCTGATCCTACGATGAGCTACTCCCGTCGCACTCTGACGTGATAGCTGCGCAGGAGGGGGTTTGTGCATCGCACACCCGCCCACTCCCTTTCACGTTGTGCCATCGATGACCTCCGATGCAGCCTTCATGAAGGCCTCGCCGTGGTTAGCCGCTCGCCTGCGAGCGGCATCGAACTCCGACTCCGTAAATTCGCCTCCTGCGCAGCTCACAAGGTCGACGAAGCTGCCGACCATCGCTACGCATGGTGTTTTGATCGAAACCGGGCCTTCCAGGAGCACGACGGTTCCGCTTCTTTGTGCATCTCTCAGTGCCAGCCGAGCGGGCGCGAGAGCCTCGTCAAGCTCCGGGCTGGGCGTGTGCCCCTCACGAAACAGTGCACGAGAGGCGTTGAGCGCCGTCATGCACTCGGCGCAGGCGGTCATCAATGCGCTGTAGGAATCTCGTCGAACCTGCCGGCGCCACTGGTCATGCTGCGTTCTAGCAACTTGCTTGCCAGTAATGGCGGCCGAGCCGAGAGCTCCTCCGGCGCCAACCGCTGCCCCTAGGACCGCTGCAACGGCCCCGACTAGCGCCACGCCCCCTGCATCCATGGGCGCATTGTGCCGACGGTTAGCTACAGTCCGCCCATGGATTGGGGAGACGTGCCCGCTTGGGTCGCACTTGTGCTGTCGGGCCTCGCTGTGGGGATCACGTGGAAGGCACGGGGGGACAGCGCGCGGTCGGCGGAAGCCGCAGTGCGATCGGCCGCCGCGGCAGAAAGGTCGGCAACCGTCGATGAGGCTGCACTCATGGACCAGCGTCGAGAGGCGCAGGAGCGCCGTGCCGCCGAGGTAGAGGTGGCACGGCCCCGTGTAGACCTTTGCGTTGAGCACTTGCGTGGGAACCTGTTCGTCCTCCGGAACTACGGGAAGGCAACAGCTGTGGATGTGACGGCCACAGTCGCCAGCGCGGCACCTGGTCAGGTTCATGATCTGCCGGTGAACAGAACGCTTCTGCATGGTCAAGGGCATCAGTTCCGGATCTTGAGCGCGGACAGAATTCCCGATGTCACGGAGGTACACGTGACGTGGCAAGGGCAGTCCAATCCGATCGCGTTGCCTATTCCGCTTCGCTGAATCTGGCGATGGCCCTACGCCGCGGACTCCCGCTCGCACCATGTCGCTCCGCAGCCGCGGCACTTCACCGCCGGCGCCGTGCCGTCCCCGCCCTCGACGCGCAGCTGGCCGCGGCATTTCGGGCACGGTTCGCCGACCTTTGCGCGGTGCACAGCCATGCCGAGGGCCTGCTCGACTCTGCGGGTGGCTGCGCGGGCCACTGAGGCGATGTGGTCGCGCTGCACGGCGGTGAGCGTTCGGAAGGGCCCAGGGGCGTCCTCGACGCGCGCGAGGAGCCACGCAGCGGCGTACGGGGCGCGCCGGTAGGTGGGGGCGGTCAGCGACCAGCGGCGCCGGTCGCGCGCGTCGAGGAGGGTGGCCATGTGGAGCTTGACGCCTGCCTCGTCGAGGGGGCCGGCGGCGCGGATCTCGCGTGCGGGGCCGCGCTGGATCGCGGATGCGATGGCGTCGGCGAGGTGGACGAGGGCGGCCTCGACGGCGCGCATCGTGTCCAACGTGTCGATGTTGAGCGGCGGGCTGGTCTCGCCGATCTGGTCGGGGGAGCGCTCGGCGGCGCGGTCCTGTGCGCGCTTCTGCCGGACGATCTCACGGTCGGCGGCATCGAGCTGGGCGAGGTAGTCGCTCATGCGGCCAGCGGGGGGCCAGGGGGCGCTTGTGTGGGTGGTGAGCGCGTCGTGGAGGTCGCCCCACCTGTTGATGATCGTGGCGAGGTGTGCGGCGGTCGTGTCGGTGGTCATCGTGGCTGCTCCTGTGGTGCGTGGGGCGGTACGGTGATCTCACCGTTGGGGCGCACCGGTCTGGGGAGACATGGGGTGCGCCCCTCGCGCATGCTCAAGTGGGAGACGTCGTCGACGTGCAGCCCGTCGGGCGCGTGGGCGTCGAGAGGCGAACTTGGCGCGTGCGTCAAACGGACAACTCGACTTGGGTCCTGCCATGATGTGGACTCATGGCGGGGGGCTACTTGCGTTGGGTGAACGTGCGCCGTAGGCGTGGCGCGGACAGGCGCATAGCCGCGGTCACTGAGGATCTGCGGACACTCAGCCTGCAACCGCCGCGCCCTCGGCTGCGACTCGCGTTGCGTCGATGGCATCGCTTCGCCAGGACTGCTGTTTGGCTGCATGGTTTGGCAGGCATTCTCTCCGGCTTGTGGACCGTGACATTGGTTGACACCTTTGCCCAGGACAGCTCGATGTTGACAGAGCTCGACGATGCCCTGATTCCCCCAGTCGCGGATTACTGGCGGCTGATAGAGAGCGGCGATTCCAGCAGCAGTGAGCTCGTCCAAAGGACGATCTTGGGCGTCGCGGTTATTGCGGTGGTGGTGTTTCTCTTCCTCGGTCCGCTTGCTATCGGGCTGGCGGTGCTCAATGGATGGTGGTGGTCGCCATCCCGATCCAGCAAGATCGTCCGCAGATGTGCACCTGTCAATCGGGTGGTTAGGGCGGTCTCCCAGTGCGCTGACGCTCGGCGCGCATCGTGGAAGAACAGACCCAAGGAGTTGCGTGCGCTGGCTCGACGCATCGAGCTGGCTGAGGGTGCAATCATGGCGTTTCATCGCTCGTCCGGCCATGTGCCGTGGCGTTCTCATCGGCGTCACGTTCTTGTCCGACATGAGGGTCTCGTGGTGGCTCAGCTGCGCCACGTCGAGAGCCGTATCGACAGCGAGGGTGTCCAAGCAATCGCTGACGTAGCGCGTTTGCTGATGAAGATCGCCGATCGGATGGCAGTTGGTAAGGCTGGGGCGCTTCTTGACCCCGAAGACATTGCGCCGGACCTTGAGCCCGCACGCGATCGTGAGCCGCTCCGATTGGCCATCGCCGCCGTGGCTATTGCTGCGATCGCTGTTGGTGTGAGTCTCCTGCCCCTGCCGGATGGCGCTCACGTCTACGTGATCGGTGGCTGCGCAGTCGTCGGGCTGGTGCTGGTGTACGGGCGCCGGGCGCGCAATCTGCTGGATCTGATCGCGACTGTCCGCGGGGCTTGACCACTCGGGCTCTTGGCGGAGGACGTGTGGCCTCATCAGCCCTCCCGCTGCTCGTCGGGGTGCAGCGCGCGTACGGCTGCGGTTGGCTGCCCCTTCTCGTCGGCGTCTTCGGTGCGGTTGGGCTCCGGGTCGTCGGTGCGGCGGTAGGGGCTGTGTGGCGGCCGTTTGGTGGTCATTTTGCGGGTGAGGTGGCGGAGGGTCTCGGCCATGGCCTGTGGGTCAAGGTTGATCCGTACGGGCTCCATGACGTGCTCGACGGACGGGGGCGCGAGGGCGTACTGCGCCTGCCTGGCCTCAACGGCGCGTCGCAGGCTGGCGGCCATGGCGGTGATGGCGTCGGCGAGGTGCTGGAGGGCGGCGCGGAGCTGCTCGCCGGTACCAGGGCTGTCGTGCCCATCGGGGAGGCCGTCGTCGGGACGTTCGGGGTCGGGCAGGCGGGTCATGGCGGGTCCTTTCGGGGAGGTTGGCGCGGGCGCCGATGGCGTAGGCGATCAACAGGGAGGCGAGGAGGTAGGCGTGCCAGATCACGGCTGGCCTCGGCGGCGGTCGTAGCGTCGGGAGCGTCGTGCGCCGCGGCGTGTGGCGGCGTAGACGATGGCGTTGAGGCCGAGGAACGCGGCGGCGGCGAAGACGAGGTCGGTCACGGCTGCTCCGCGGTGCGGTCCGCGGCCTGTGCGGCGGGCGGGGTGAGGGCGTGGCGGATCTTGCCTGCGGCGGTGCGGTAGTAGGCGCGGGCGAGGATGCCGAAGTCGTTGCGGTCGGTGTTGTCGGCGGCGTCGGTGAACTCGTCGGCCAGGGCGTGCAGTCGGGCGATGGTGGCGCGCAGCTGCTCGACCTCGGCGTCCGGGGCGGGCAGCACGGCCAGCACGGCGTCGGCGTCGCGCAGGCACGCCTGCCACGTCGGGCTCTGCGACAGGTCGGCGTCAGCGGCCCAGGTCCACCCGGCCTCAGCGGCGAGTGCGTTGGCGATGCGGTCGCGGAGCCCGGCCGGCGCGGCCTCGACCAGCGCCAGCAGCTGCACACTGCCCGGCTCGACGTTGAGGTCCCGGTGCCCGTGCCCGGGGCCGCCGCCGTGGGTGACCTTGTGCCAGCCGGAGCCGTCGGCGTCGTCGAGGTAGAACGTGGCGCCGGCGTAGTCGACGCGGACGGCGTGGCGGCGGGTGCCGACGAGGTGGCGTGCCCAGTAGGCGGGGAAGGCGGCGGAGTCGGCGACGATCACGGAGACGCGGGTGGCGGTGCAGGGCTCGCCGTTCCAGCGGGTCTCGGCGTCGGGCTTGTGCGCGGGCTCGGCGGGAACCGGTTCGGCGGCCGGCGGGTCGATCAGGACATCCCGGCCGCACACCTCGCCGCCGGCGGCAGGGTCGCCCCATGTGCAGATCCCGCCGTCCGGCAGGTCGTCGGAGGCGAGCGGCGTCAGCTCGGGGTAGCCGTAGCCGTGCTCGCGGCAGAGCAGCACTTCGGGTTCGTCGGGCACGCGGTAGGCGATCACGGGGTCGTGATGGGCGGTGTTGGTCTCGGTCATGGTCAGACTCCAGCGGTGTGGCGGGCAGTGGTGGGTGTCTCGCCGTGCTCGAAGCGAGCCGAGCGGGCAGCCCGGTACGCGGCGCCGACCGGTACGCCGGTGTCGGCGTAATCGCACCCAGGGCCGGACTGCGTTGTTGCCTCCAGCAGGTCCGGGCTCTCCCACTCGCCGGGCCAGGCGCCGGAGATCCAGTCGGTGCCGGCGTTGCGGTACTCCCCGGCGTCGCTGAACCCGAAGGGCTGCGGGACCACCTGCTCGTCGAAGTTGCAGAGCATCCAGTGGGCGGTGAGGTGGCCGGCAGGCGGGTTGGGGACGGTGCCGAGGAGCAGCAGGCCGAGCGCGGTCGGGAGCCCGCCGGCGAGGACCGCGGCGTGCAGCAACTCGAGGTTCAGGTCTTCCTCGCCCCCCTTGACCTCGGCCCAGGTGTCGAGGTCGGGCAGCCAGAAGTCCGGCAAGTAGGGGATCTTGCTGGGGCCGAGGAGGTAGCCCTGCGGCTCGTACTCCCAGCGGACGTCCAGCGCGTCGAAGAACACTGCCCAGCGGGCTTCGAGGCGGGAGCGGAAGCAGTGGCCGGCGTAGCGTGTCTCGATCGGCTGGATCTTGGTCTCATGATGCGCGGGGCTCCCGGGAACCGGGTGTGCGGCGGTGGGTTCGGTGGGCATGTGGGTGCTCCTGGTTCGTGTGTTGGCGGTGGGCTGCCCCCTCCCTCCTACGTAGTAGGAGGGGGCAGCGTGAGGTGGGTGCGTGAGGTGTGCGTGAGGCTGTGACCTGCAGGTTCCTTGATCTTCGTGAGGTGCGTGAGGTGGAGCGTGAGGTGAGTGCGTGAGGTAAGGACCGTGAGGCGCGTGTGCTGTTACGTGAGGCTGCGAGCTGGGTGTTTGCGGCGTTCGTGAGGCGCGTGAGCGGATCGTGAGGTTCGCGAGCAAGATCAACGTGAGGTGCGTGAGGTGCAGCGTGAGGTCCGTGAGCACGGTGGTGTAGACCAATTTCTGACGCGTACACGGCGCCCGCTTCGCGGTCATTCGCGCACCTCCCCATCTGGGGTGAACGCGGCCACGTAGCCGGTCGACTTGCCGCCTTCGCCCGCGTTCGCGATCCGGTGCGCGAGGCCCTTCTCAACCAGCTGATCAAGCTTGCGGCGGGCCTTCTCGACCTCCGGCGCGGTCGGCTTGCCCTTCTCCGGGGAGTAGATCTGCACGGCCAGATCCCGGGCCGTGAGCGCCCCGCGGGCGTGCAGCAGCAGGTTCAGGACGTCGACCTCGTGCCAGATCTCGGTGTGGCCCCGTACGTGGTCGTGCTTGAGCCGGACGGGCCCGAACTCGGTCGCAGGCTGCTTCAGATGCCGCAGCGACACGATGGGGTCGCCGGCCTGCCCCCACAGAGACACCACCGACCCGGCACCCGCGGTGATCCACGCGGAGCCGTACAGCTCGTCGAGGGAGGTGGGCTCCTGTCCGCCGTCCTTGCCGCCCCCGCGCTTGCGGTGGTGGTGCAGGCCCGTGACCTCGATGCCCTCGACCAGCGTGCGCTGGATGGCGCTGTTGATGGCCTGCCCGCCCTCCTCGGAGGACAGCTCCCCGGCCATGTCCTTCAGCGAGTCCAGGCACACCAGGTCGGCGCCGGCGCGTTTGCACAGCCGCACCAGGATGGACGGGTCCTTGATGAAGTCGGACGGGGGCGGGCCCGGCCAGAACACGAGGTGCTCGTCGAGGGTGTCGCGGTCGTCGGCGGTGACCATGCGGGCCATGGAGCGTGCGGCCTGCGCGGGCCGGTCGGAGGCGAGGTAGAGCACGCGTTTGGCGGGGCGTACGGCCATGCCGAGGGCGTGGGGGCGCAGGCCCAGGGCGGCGAGGATGACCTGCTGGATGAGGGTGGTCTTCCCGACGCCGGGCGGTCCGGCGACGATGAGCGCTTCACCTTCGGCCCACAGGACTTGGTCGTCTTCGCCCCATACGGCGGGCACGGTCTCGGGGCGGTCCAGGATGAACGCGCCGCCGGGGATGAGGCGGGAGGTGAGCGGGTCGGCGGTGCCGGCCGCGGTGGTGCGGCGGGCGGTGTGCTCGTCGATGAGCCGGTCGATCTCGTCGGCGCCGAGCCGGTCGCGGATGGCGTGCTGGATGCGCCAGGCGAGGTTCTCGCTGTGGCGTTCGCGGGTCTTCTCGCGGAGCTGGTGGGCGTAGTAGTCGGCGTCGCCGCCGAAGTTGGTGCCGGAGAGTTCCCACAGGTAGTTGCCGTCTTGGATGGTGCGGAGCTGGCCGAGGGCGTCGATGGCGCTTCGCAGGGCGATGGGGTCGACGGGCTTGTTGTCGGCGAGTTGTCGGCCGATGACGTCCCAGACGAGCTGGTGGGGGACGGTGGTGAAGTCGCCGCGGTCGATGACTTCGGCGGCCTGGTGGTACTGCTCGGGGTGGTGGATGCAGGCGGCGAGTACGGCGCGTTCGGCGTCGACGTCGCGGGGCGGGTTGCGGTTGAGGGCGTCGTCGTCCGCCGTGTGCGGGTCGATGTGGCGGACGTTTTCCACGGGCGAGGCTCCTTCAGAACAGGGCGACGGGTGCGGGGCAGTGGTGCTCGGCGAGGTGTCGGCGGGTGCAGTCGGGTGGGTGGAAGGCGGGGTATGCCTCGACGAGGCGGCCGTGGGGGTTGAGGCACCAGGCGGGGCGGGGTAAGGGGCCTGCGTGGGGGCTGAGGGTGAGGGGGAGGCCGAGCCAGGTGAGGCGGGTGACGGGCGCGCGGCAGACGCCGCAGCGGGTGCCGGCCGCGCGCCCGGACATCAGGCCGGCGTCCCGTTCATCACCGGGACGTCGATCCCCTCGGCGATGGCCTTCACGACGTCCGCGAACGCGGACTTGAGGACATCGCCGGGCTGGTCGAGCTTGTAGCCGATGCGCAGGGTGGTGTCCTGGATCCGGTAGCGCAGCCGGGCGCCGAGCTTGTAGCCGCTGGAGCCCTCGAACGGCACGACGCCGACCGTGAAGGTGGCCGGGATGGTCAGTTCGCCCTTGCGGCCGGCGCTGGCGCGGGTGTCCTCGACGTAGGTCAGCTGCCGCTCGCCGGACTGCAGGCGCGTGCCCGACTTGAACTCGGCCTTGGTCGTGGCCTGCATGGACTGGGCGATCTCCAGCATGGTCGCGGGGTCGGGCTCCAGCAGCTCGGGGAGGTGGTCCTCGATGTGCTCGGCGAACATCTCCTGCGACAGGAGCTGCCCGTCGCGCTGCAGCCACTGCTCCCACGCCTCGGTCTTGCGGAGCTGCAGGCGCAGCCAGTGGCCGGACCAGCGGGCGGCGTCGGAGGTGTGGGCGTCGAGGACGGCGGTGACGGTGAGGCGCTGCGCGTCGGCGTACACATCGGACGCGTCGTCGTGGTGCTTGGTCCAGTAGGCGAGCCAGGAGGCGGCGTCGGTGACGGTGGTGGCGCCCTGCTTGCGGCTGGGGGCGGTCTTGTAGTCGTCGCCGGTGAGGTCGACGGTGTGCACGCCCTCCGGGGTGTGGAAGGCGTAGAAGCGGCCGGGCTCCAGCTCGGCCGGCGGGGCGGAGCGCAGTACGGCGTCGTGGATGACGATGGCGTCGTCGGTCATGGGTCAGGCGTCCTTGTAGTCGGTGGTGGCGGGTGCGGTGCGGAAGTCCAGGGCGATCTGCCGCGGGTCCTGGCGGGTGGGGTTGCCCTGGTCGTCGAGGAAGTAGAGGTTCTTCGGGGCGGCGGGCTTGGGGGCCTTGACGGCGTACTCGACGCCGATGGGCAGGGGGCCGCCGTCGACGCCGTTGGAGGGCGGCTCGATGACGACGGTGATGGAGAGGGAGCCCTTCTTGCCGTGGGCGCGGACGGCCTCCAGCAGGGTGTGAAGCTCCTTGCCGATCTCCTCGTGGGTGCGGCCGTTGAGGTGGCCGACGAGGAACGCGGCGAACTCCGCGATCTGCGGCTCGGCGTCGGTGGTGGTCATGTGGTGCTGTCCTCTCGGTTGGCTGGGCAGGTGGCCCGGTGGTCGGTGCGGATGGTCTGGGCGAAGCCGGCGGTGTCCCGGCCCTTGGCGGATGCGGTGAACGGGCAGTTCAGGCACTGGTAGTGGGCGCTGGGGCGGTGGACGAAGCGGACGCCTTCGGGCTGGTCGCGGTCGTCGACGTAGTGGCCGGCGATGATGCGCAGGACGGCGTCGACGTACTGCGGGCGGGCCATCAGTCGCCCCCGAAGATCGCCGCGTAGACGGCGCGGTCGCGGCGGTCCTCGACGTGCGCCGGAGCGACGCAGCCCGGCATGTCGCAGCCCGCGGTGACCTGGCCCTCCGGGGCGTGTCCGGTGCGGATCCGGTAGGCGATCCGTCGGGCGGTGTACTGGCGTCCGCGGTAGTGGAGTACGGGGGTGCCTCGGCAGCTGTAGCTGGTCCACCGCATGTGTCCGTCGCCGGCGTCTTCGGTGTGGAGGCGGAATGCGTCTTCGACGGTGGGTGTGCGGGGTGGGACGCCGAGGGGCACGGGGGGTAGTCCGAGTGCGCGGCGGGTGCGTGCGGCGGTGGGGCGGGCGCAGCCGAGGCGGGTGGCGATGGCCCGGTCGGAGAGGCCCTGGTGGAGGAGGGCGGCGATGTCGGTGCGGATCTTCATCGGGCCACCGCCGGGACGGTCTGCGGCCACTGCACGCCCTGCAGCGCCCGCCGGTGCTCCGGCGGCATCTCCGCCACCGGGTAGCCGAGCCAGTCCAGACCCAGGCACGCCATCGCCGCGGCGTCGGCCTTGTCGTACCGGCCGGGCCCGTCGCATTCGATACCGAAGTGCTCGGCGACCGCGGTACGGACCTCGCCCTTGCCCGCGCGGCCGTTGCCGGTGGCGTACATGGCGCGCTGCGCGGGCGGACAGATCGCGGTAGGGATGCGCCGACGCCACAGGCCGTGGACGACGAGCCACCACAGGCCGGCGAGCTGGTGCACGGAGTTGCCCTGGGAGCCGTACGACGGCCCCTCGACGACGACGAGGTCGGCGACCTTGACGCGGTCGGCGATCTCGGTCGTGAGCTGCCACAGCCGGTTGTGCCCGCGGTTCTTCGGGCGGATGGCGTCGGCCCAGTTGTGCGAGGCGATGCCGGTCGAGGTGAGGGACAGGTCAAGGCCGACGACGAGGGGGGTGTTCACCGCCGTCGGGCGACTCGGGGTCTGCCCGACGGCGGGAGTCATGGCGGTACTCACGCGGCCTTCCCTTCGCGGGTCATCCGCTCGTTCGCGGCCTGCAGCTCCGCGAGACGCGCCTCGTACGCTCGGCGGACCTCCCGGGTCTCCAGCTGCGCCCGGGCGGTCTCCGCGCGGGCCTTCCAGGTGGCGGCCATCCAGCGGCCGGCGCCCTTGCTGAAGCGGGCGATGCGCTGTTCGAGCGTGACGATGTACGCGGCGTCGCTTTCGGGCTGCTCGGCCTTGAGGCGGGTGACGTAGCCGGTGAGGCGGGTGACGGCGGGCTGGAGGTCGGCGACCTGGTGGGCGAGGGCGACGGTCTCGGTGTTGGCGGCGGCGAGTTGGTCGGTGAGGCTGTCGACCTGCTTGCAGGCGGCGAGCTTGGCCTGCCGTTCGGTCTCCAGCTCGGCGGCGTGCTTGCGGCGCTCCTCGCGGAGCTGGGCGGCGAGCTGCAGCTCGCGGGCCTCGGCCTCGCGGCGGCGCTTCTTGTGGCCCCACATCACACGTCACCGCCCGCGCGCTGCGCCGGGATGGACGGGACGGGCACCATCGGCCACGCGGGCTCGACGACCGCCGTCGGGTTCGTCTTCCGGAAGTGCTCCTGCAGCCCCGCAGCCTGCTCTGCAGCCCAGGTGATCTGCAGGGCGTGAAGTTCCTCGACGGACAGCGCGGCGAGCCTCGGGTACACGCTGCCGATCCGCCACGCCACCCGCGCACCGGCGATGGCGTCGGCCGCGGAGTCGTGCGCCTTGTCGATGCGCACCCGGTAGTGCTGGCACAGCGCGGTCAGCGTCCGGCGGCCCTTGCGGTAGCGGTCGACCTGCCTGTCGAGGACGAACGGGTCGATGACGCGCAGGTCGTTGCCGCAGGTGTCGACGAGCGGCGTGATGCCGTGCCGGCGGGCCTCCCGGTCCATGACCGTCAGGTCGTAGCGGGCGTTCATTGCCACGACCGGGACGCCGGAGAGGACGATCTGCCCGAGGGCGGCGACCAGCTGCTCGACGACCTCGGCGGCCGGGGCACCCTCGGCGCGGACGCGGGCGGTGTCGTACCCGTGGATGGCGGCGGCCTCGTCGGGCACCTCGATGCCGGGGTCGGCGATCCAGGTGGCGGGCTGGGGCGGGAGGCTGGCGCCGACCTGCACGATGCAGGCGGTGACGATCCGGGCGTCCTCGGCGTTGGGGGAGGTGGTCTCCAGGTCGAAGGCGGCCATGCGGCCGGTGTGCCAGCTCATGCGCGGGCCCCCGTTCCAGGCTGAGCCACCGGCGGCCACGCGGCCGGGGCTTCCTCGCCGTCCGGCTCGTCGTCGATGACCTCGACGTCGTACGCGCCGTCGGCGTCCGGGCCCAGCTCGTCGTCCTGGTCGTCGTGGATCTCGCCCGTGCTCGGGTCGACGCCGGCCGCGATCGCGTCGGCGATGGCCTTGAGGTCGGTGAGCAACTCATCCGAGCCGTGCCCGGCGTTCGTCGCCTTGTGCCACACGGCGATGACGGCGTCGGCGGTCCGGCAGTCGCGGGCCTCGGCGAGATAGTTGGGCCACTCGGCCGGCGCCGCGGCGATCGCGGGGCGGTCCAGGGACGCCGGGTCGAGCGCGGCCGCCGTCGAGATCGGTCCCGAGAGGGCGTGCCGCAGCTTCGGAAGCGACGGCACGACCATGACGACCTGGAACTGCTTCGTCTTCCCGTCAACGACGCGCGTCCGCTGCTCGATCCACATCCGGACAGGCATCAGGCCCTTGCCCTCGGTCGCCTGCAACACCGTGTCGAGCCCGCCCGCGAGGACGTCCGCCGCGTAGTGCGACTTGGTCTCCAGCCGCCACACGCCGAGGTCGGGCATGTCGGGGAGGAACACCCCGATGCGGCTGGTCGGACGGCACACCTGCGTCGCGGGCCGCTGGTGCCACTGCTCGCCGAACCTGGCCAGGCACACGCAGGGCTTCCCGGACAGCTTCTCCGTGACGCCGTCGCAGCGACGCTCACACCCGCCGCCGCTCCACTTCTCGTTGTACTGGTGCAGCGGGTCACCCGCAGGGAGGATCGCGCGCAGCTCGGCCGCTGCGGTGATGACGCGCCACTGCGGGATGGTCGACCGCTGCGGCGTCCACTGCTCGACCTGGCCGCCGTACAGCTTCGCGGCCTGCTCGATGTACGCGCGGGAGTGGGAGGTGAGCACGAACGTCTTCGACTTGACCGGGATCGGGCCCTTGTCGGGGTCGGGGTTCGGCCGGCTGTAGCCGGTGCGGATACGGCCCAGCTCGGCCGCTTCCCGCTTCTGGTTCATGAGGCGCGAGCCCATGTCAGGCCGCCTTTCGATCGGGGGCGCCCGGCGCCCACGGCGGAACGACCGTCGTGAACGCGCTCGGCGCGGAGTGCAGGTAGCGGGCGGTGCGCATCGCACCGAGGAACGCGCGGAACTGCGCGTGGCCGGATGGCACCTCGATCAGCCGGTGCGAGCGCGGCCGCAGGTTGAGCAGCGCCGTGCGGTGCACCCGGGGTGCGGGCTCGCTGGAGTCGTCCGGCAGCAGCCACTCAGGGGCGTACCGCAGCGCCGCGAGCTGCAGCGGCTGCTCGTCGTACACCGTGTCGGCGGGCTTCTTCGCGCTCGTCTTGTAGTCGATGAGCCACAGCTGCCGCCGCCGGAAGCGGCCGGTCGGCAGCCACAGCCACACATCCCCGGTGCCGGCGTAGCCGTAGTGGCGGTGCATGACGGTCGTCTCGATGGCCTCGATGTCGCGCTCGAAGTCCACGCGCCACAGCCGGAAGAACGCGGCCAGTTGGATGGCGTACCGCTCGACCTCGGGGTCGTACGGGTGCGGCGTGTTCAGGACCAGGGCGACGGCCCGCAGATGCACGCGGGTGCCGAGGGTCCGCGCCCGTTCGGAGTAGGTCCGGTGCGCGGCAACGAGTTCCTTCCGCAGCGCGGTGGGCTCGCTGCGAGCGCGGCGTGCGACGGCGATCGGCTCGGCGATTACGCGGTCGGCGGCCATTCCGGCCGCCCACGGCAGCAGCGCCGGTTTCGCGATCGCCGACAGGCAGTTGGTCACGGAGATCAGGTCCGGGCCCCCGGCGGGGTCGGTGTAGTACCGTCCCCGCTCGGTTGCCTTCGCCCACTTCGGGTCAGTCATGCTGCCGTGCCTCCCTGCCCGGGAAGCTGCTCGCCGATCTGGCGGAGCCGCTCGGCCAGCTGCAGCACCTGACCCCCGTACACGGGCAGGTCGGTGCTGATGCGGGCGACGAGCTGCTCGACGAGGAACGCCTCGGGGCGGTGCCCGTCGTGCGGCCGGTTGGCGTCGTAGGCGTCGGCGATCTCGGCGAGCGCGTCGACTTCCTCGCGGGCGAGGTACAGCACGAGCGCAGTCGCGTACGCCTCGACGTCGAGGACGGCGCCGGCCGGGATGGGCCGGACATAGATGGGGTGCGGCCCGGTTACGGTCGGGCCGGCGGCCGGGGCCGTGGTGGCCCCGGCGCGCGCGGTGGTCGTCATCAGGCGGCGTCCTTCCAGGCGGTGCGCGGGTCGGTCGGGACGGCCGCCGGGCGCGGGCGGCGCAGGCTCGCCCGGCCGGGCGCCCGGTGGGGGTGGCGGCGGGTGCGGCGGTTGCCCGCCCAGGCGCCGGCGCGGGCCGCGAGGGGCAGCAGGAGCAAGGTCGCGATGGCGACCCAGTACGCGAGGCGCATCAGCGGCCACCCCGCTTCTGCTGCTCGTGCCACGCGGCCGTGCGGGCGGGATGCACGGCGGAGAGCATCGGCTTGTCGCTGCTGAGCGACGTGCACACCAGGCCGGCGGACGCGAGGCAGACGGGGCAGTCGACGCGGATCGCGGGCATGTCGACGGCGCGGTCGTTGGCGCTCACTCGTCGGCCTCCTCGTCGCACTCGGAGGCGACCGTCAGCGGCGTCACCAGGTAGCCCGTGGTGGACTCCTCGTTCTGCCCGGCGGTGACGTACAGCTCCTCCGGGTTGAGGGGGTCCTCGTCGTCGCGGATCCAGTCGAAGGAGAGGGCGGTGCCGGGCGGCCACTCGCGGCGGATGTGCGCCTCGCAGTGGGCGCGGGCGGCCTCGCGGGTGGTGTACAGACCGAGCGGGGTGATCTCGTGCTCGTACTCCGCGCGGTACACGACGAGTTCGCCGGGCGACACCTCCGCACTCTGCACGGTGGGCACGCGGACCGGGCGGCGCTCGGCCGCGTCCTCCTCCGTCCACACCGTGCCGTGCTCCGACTGGTGCAGCGGCACCGCGTGGCCCTCCGGCAGCGCGCAGTAGTGCGCGGTGTCCGGCTCACCGCTCGGCGCGTTGCTGGGGCAGAGGGCGATCCCCGAGCGCATCTGCGCGACTTGCTCGCGGAGCCTGGCGACCTCCCCGCTCTCCTGCTCCCATGCCCTGCTGCTGGCCTGAGCAGCCTCGTTGGCCAGGTTGGCGAACGCGTGAAGGCGGGTGTTCTGGCGCTCCAGGTGGAAGATCAAGCCCTCACGCTCGTGAGGCTGCCTCCGCTTGGCGCGGCGCCGGGCGGACAGCCACGCCAGGCGGTAGCGGTGCCGGTCAGCCATGGCGGCCACCGCCGTCCACGGACCCGTTCAGGCGGTCCACCAGACGCGGCAGCAGGGTGGACTCGGCCGCCGGGCGACTGTCCTTCCCGGCATCCGCAACCGCGTGCCCCTCCGCCGTCACCTGGTACCTGACCGGCACCGCGTCAGCCGCCGCCTGGAGCAGCGCAGCCACGTCGGCCTGCGCCGACCGGTACCCGGCCGTCCACACGTCCCGCGCCGGAGCGCTCCGCCGCGCGAAGTCCGCGAGGGCGTCGCGCAGTTCCCGCAACGCCGCCAACTCGGCCGCCGTCTCCGGGGACATCACCATCCCGGCGGACTGCAGCGCCTCGGCCATGTGGACGTACATGTCCGCCGGGCTCTGCGGGTTCTTCCGCCACTCGCCGGCGTCCGCGCGGCACAGGACGTCGGCCACGCGCTTCAACTCGCGCGCGCTCACGCGGCGACCGCCTTCAACAGCGACACCGACGCAGCGCCGACGCCGTGACCGGTCAAGCGCACCTGGAATCCGAGGTGCTGGACCTCGACGGCCAGCCACGAGCCCTGGCAGTGCGGGTGCAGGGCCACCTGCTCCGCGTCGGCGCCCAGCGCGTCGCGCCAGGCCTCGAACTCGGCCGGCGTGCGGAGCTGCAGTTCGATCCTGGCGGGCCGGTAGACCGTGTTGAGCGTGATGTACGGCGCGGGCAGCCCGGGGAAGCGCTCGGTGAGCGCGACGAGGACGTCGAGCGCGTCGGCCTGGTCGCCGATGGTCGGTTCGATGGTGCGTTCGGTACTGTTGTGGCTCACGGGAGCCTCGCCTTCTCAGGTGGGTGGGGTGATCCGTCAGGGGCTGTCGGGTCGCATCCGGCAGCCCTTCGTGTTGCGTCAGGCCGCGGGCTTCCCCGCGGGGGTCTTCTTCGCGGCGGCCTTACGCCGGCGGGCCGCGACGGAGGCCAGCGCCATCCGCGCGAAGTGCGACTTGCGCAGGTGCTCCGCCGCCCGGGCGATCTGCTCCTCGGTCGCGTCCGGGTGCATCTCCCGGGCCTGCGTGACGAACTTGGTGTTCGCCGCGGCACGGGCGGGCGCCGTGCGGCCGGCGCGGTCGGTCTCGTTGGCCCACTGGCTGTGCGCACCGAGCTGGGCCCGGAGCGTCCGCTCCTCGGGTGTCATCGGGCATCTCCTGGGGTGGGGGTGATGTCTGTGTTCGCGAACGCGGACAACGATGGCGTGAAAAGGGCTTTGCGGGTGACGCCGACGGCCTCCGCGGCTCGACGCGCCTGCGAGGCGGTGAGCTTGGGCTGTCGGCCGTTGAGCATTGCGCTGACCTTGCTCTTGCCGATGCCGATCGCGTCGGCGAGCGTCCGTACCGTGTGCCGCGTGCCGTCTACGTCGGGGCAGCGCATCAGTCTGCGCAGCAGGGGCCCGTCGTTGAGCAGGTATGCGGGTTCGGGCACAGCGTTCGACCTCCGGTGTTGCTGTCCGCGTTCGCGAACACGAACAGCTTAAGCGTAGCGTTGGCCTGTTGTCCAGCACTACGCACATGCCATCGGCGCTTGTCCGCAGTTGCGCGGTTTTTCAGCCTCTTTACGCAGGCAGGATGGTCGGACGCGTTCGCGATCGTGGACAATGACACGACGCGACAGCGGGTGTCGCCACCTCGGGGCGCATGGCGCCGAGGCCCGCAGCGCGGACAACGGGAGTCGTCGTGACAGAGCCACAGACCCTGACGGAGCTCGTAGCCGAGCACGTCGGCAGGGGCCGGCCGATGACGTTCCGCGCCTTCGAGGACCGGGCCGTCGACCCGGACAGCGGGTACAAGCCGTCCCGCACCACCCTCCACAAGATCAGCCAGGGTCTCCCCGTCATGCTGAGCCCCGAGCTTGTTCGTGCAGTTGCCGCAGGGCTAGGGATCCCGGAAGGGCGCGCGCAGGCCGCGGCCGCGCTCCAGTACGCCGGGTACCGAGGGATCCCGGTGGGCAACGGAGTCGCCGTCGCAGGCCCGGACGCCGACGGCGAGGGCGGGCTCCCCAAGTCCCAGGCGTTCGTCGACCGTTGGGAAGCCGAAGAGGCCGAACGCGACGACCAGTAGGGCACAACCGTCCACCGGGGTCACGCGTCCCACTCTCGGCACACGTCACTCATATGGGTGATTCCACGACTTGTGTAAGTGGAATCGCTTCAACCTCTTCGGCGCGGGCATATGACCGCGTAGTCTGGGTGCACCTCGCAGAGTCGAACGCGCGTACGAATTCGGCGTGCCCGAATCCGGCGTGTGGGAACAGGGGGCTTCGTGACTGAGGTGCACGTCGAGCAAGGCGATCTCGACAACGGGATCGGCATGGTGTTCCGCGACTTCGGCAGGCGCGTACGGATGTGCTTTGATCCCCGCGTCCTCGTCGAAGCGGCGGCGCTGGCCCTGCTCTGCCAGTTCCTGCCGAGGCTGGTCGATGCAATGACCGTGATGCACGTCGGCGTGTGAGCACAGCGAACGGCCGGCCCTTCCCCCCAGGGCCGGCCGTCGCTGTCTCTACAGGTTGTCGCCCGGGCTCAACCGTCGGTGAGCCTCTCGCGCCCGCTCGGTGCCCGCGGACGCCCCGTAGCGGTTGAGCATCTCCCGGCTCGACCAGCCCATGATCCGCATCAGGTCGTCGTCGTTGCCCGCGTTCAGCTTCCACAGGTGCGCGAACGTGTGCCGGAACTGGTGCGGGTGCAGCTCCTGGATCTCGGCCTCGGCGCAGCGCCGCTTCAGCATCGAGCCCACGCCCCAGATCGTCAGCGCCCTGCGGCCCTTGACGCTGAACCACAGAGGATCGTCGCCGACGACGGGCCGGGCGAGGTGCTTCGGCAGGGCCCGCAGG
>NZ_JBFAXR010000027.1:0-76966 GCF_040680895.1 Streptomyces sp. NPDC051940
GGAGCGACGAAGCGTGAGCTGTCCCTCACTCGCGCATATCCGGAGGCGCCGGCCCGGAAGCCCGCACCGCACCCAGCGCCGCGCCCTGGGGGGCAGAGCCCCCGAACCCCCGCCCAGCCCCCAGCGCGCAACCGCCCACCGGCCCCCACCCCCTCACCCCCTCCGAACCATCCCCCCCAACGCCCCCGGCACCTCGCTCACGTCGTCCACCAGTGCGATCCGGCGCTCCATCGACCGCCCCGCCGCCAGCGACCGCAGTAGCGGCCACACCGGGAGGTGGTCCGTCCAGTGGGCGCGGCCCACCAGCACCATCGGGCGGGGCTCGCCGCGTGAGCCGTAGTAGTTCGGGGTCGTCGCGTCGAAGACCTCCTGTACGGTGCCCGCCGCGCCGGGCAGGAACACCACGCCCGCCGTCGAGCGGGCCAGCAGGCCGTCCTCCCGTACCGCGTTCGCGAAGTACTTCGCGATGTGCCCCGCGAACGCGTTCGGCGGCTCGTGGCCGTAGAACCACGTCGGGATGCCCACCGAACCGCCCCCGCCCGGCCAGCGCTCCCGCACCTCGAATGCCGAGCGCGCCCAGGCCGTGACCGACGGCTCGAACGACGGGTCCTTCGCCAGCAGCCGCGCCGCCTCCGGCAGCATGCCGTCCTCGAACGGCGCCGCGTACGCCCCGAGGTTCGCCGCCTCCATCGCGCCC
This sequence comes from Streptomyces sp. NPDC051940, assembly GCF_040680895.1. NCBI lineage: Bacteria > Bacillati > Actinomycetota > Actinomycetes > Kitasatosporales > Streptomycetaceae > Streptomyces > Streptomyces sp. NPDC051940. Next base: position 698 of record NZ_JBFAXR010000027.1, read on the forward strand.
GGACCGCCGCCGGTGGCGATGGTGAAGCCGGTGCGGGTGAGCGTGCGGCCCAGCTCGGCCGCCGCCAGATAGCCGGAGCTGCCGCGGGCCAGCGCGTGGCCGCCCATCACCCCGACGACCTCGCAGCCGCGCAGGAACTCGTCCAGCGCGTTGGACATCGACTCGTCGTGCATCCCGCGCACCACCGCGCCGAAGATGTCGTGCTCCGCCTTCGTCCGCTGGAACCAGTCGTACGAACAGGCGTCCGGCGTCGCGGCGTAGTCCTCGTCCAGCCCGGCGTAGAGCTCGCCGGGGGAGTAGAGCGATCCCCGGTACGGGTCGAACGGCAGGTCCGGGATCACCGGGAAGACCAGCGCGCCCGCCTGCTGCAGCCGGAACTCCGCCTCCCACGGCATCGCGCAGCCCAGGAACACCGCGCCGTGCACGTCGGCCCCGAGCAGTATCCCGGTCCGCTCGGTCAGGTCGACGGACTGCACGCGGAAGCCGCTCAGCGGCAGTCCGGCGGCGACGGCCTGGTCGAATTCCTCGAGGGTCTCGATCTCGTACGGTGAGTGCGACACCCGTACACCGTAGGTCCCCGGCCCGCGCCGGCGCGAACACCCGCGCGGGTCCAGCCCCTTACCGCCCTCACCGCAGCGGCAGCGCCGCCAGCTGTGCCACCACGACCGCCAGCGGCAGGAACACCGCGGCCAGCGCCGCCACCCGCAGGGCGGCCGCCGCGCGCAGCGTGTTGCGGGACGTGCCGAGGCGCAGCAGCGCCGCCGTGGTGTCCCGGCGCGCACGACGCATCTCCAGGGCCGCCATCAGCGTCGTCGCCGCCGCGCACGCCACCACGATCAGCGCGCCCGTCGCCGCGATCGGCCCCAGCCGGCCGCCGTCCTCCGCAGCACGCAGCTGCGCCGCCACCAGCACCCCGGCGACGACCGCCGCGAGCGCTCCCAGCGGGCGGCCGATCCGCCGCGCCTCCTCCTGCAGGCCGCGGCCCGCGAGCAGCCGTACCGCGCCGGGCCGCAGAACGCACAGCGCCCGGCCCGCCAGATGCGCCAGGCCCGGACCGGCGAGCACCATGCCCAGCGCGATCAGTCCCCAACTGCCGAGCACCGCGGGCGGCACGTGCCCGAACCCGCCCGGCAGGGTGAGCGCGGCGGCCGTGTCCGTGGAGCGGCTCGCGTACGCCCCGATCGCCAGCCCGGTCGCCGCCATCGCCGCGCCCCAGGGGAGGTCCGACGGGGTCGGGAGGGCCAGCGGCTCGGCCCGGTCCGCCTCGGCGGCCGGGCGGGGAGCCGCCTTGGTGTGCGCCGGGCGCAGGCTGTACGCGCTGGCCGCCGCGGCCGCCACCGGCAGCGAGAAGAGCAGCGTCAGCGCCGCCGCGAGCGGCAGGGAGCCGCCGGCGCCCAGCATCCGGGCCGCCGCGCCGTCGAACGGCAGGCCGGCGATCTCGCCGCGGAGGTGGAGGAAGAGCAGCAGGGCGACCGAGCTGCCCAGCAGACAGGAGACGAGCGTGGACACGGCGGCCAGCAGCGGTACGTTCACGGGGCCGAAGGCCACCGCCGACATCCCCCGCGAGGGCCGGGCGTACGGGTCCGCCCGCGCCACCGCCACCGCGAAGTGCACCGCCGCGAGCATGGGCACGACGCACCAGAGCAGGAGCGGAACGGACGCCTTACCCAGCGCCGTGAGCAGCAGGAAGCCGACCCCGGCCGACGCGCACGCCACCAGCAGCCGGCGGAGCGTGACGGTCGAACCGGCGCCGCGGGCTAGACGGAGAGCGAGCACGACGCCCCCGAGGGATCGGCCGAGTACACCGGTACGGGCACCCCGGAGCTGCGCCGGCCGTCGACCAGCGCCACGGCGCGGTCCGCCAGTTCGACGGCCTCCGCCAGATGGCTGGCCAGCACCGCCGTCACCCCGTGCGACCGGCACGCGGCGACCAGCGTGCGCAGCACCTGCGCGCCCTCCGTGGAGTGCAGCGCGGCCGTCGGCTCGTCGGCGAACAGCACTGCCGGATCGTGTACGAGTGCGCGGGCGATCGCCACGCGCTGCGCCTGCGAGCGGTCCAGGGAGCGGGGGCGGGCCTTCGCCAGATCGCCGACGTCCAGGCGGTCCAGCCATTCGCAGGCCGCGCGCTTGGCGTGGCGGTGCGACTCGCCGGCGAGGAGGAGGGGGAGCGCGGCGTTCTCCCAGGCCCTGAGCTCGGGTACGAGCTGCGGTTCCGTGTCGATCCAGCCGAAGCGGGTGAGGCGCAGGCGCTCGCGCTTGGCGGTCGAGAGGGTGTGTACGGGCTGGCTGTTGAACCAGATCTCGCCCTGCTCGGGCGCGAGCTGGCCGGACAGGCAGCGCAGCAGCGTCGTCTTGCCGCTGCCTCGGGGGCCCGTGATCGCCAGGATCTCGCCCTCGGCGACGCCGATGGAGACCCCGTTCAGCGCGCGGGTCGCGCCGTGGGAGTAGTACAGGGTCCGGGACCACAGGACGTCGTTGTCGGGCGGAGCCATGTCGGACACCTCGGTCGCCTCGTCGTCGGACGGGGTCGCCGGACCTCGCCCCTCGACGGGGGAACGATCGAAGTCGTGTTGAGTCACTCGCACTCGGCGCACGATAGGCCTGCGGCGCTTGGGGGGTTGGGTGGTGGTCTGCGGCGCGCCGACTTATGCGCTCATACGGTCCACTGCGTGGGGCGGCTGGTCCTGTTGCGCTGCGGGGGCTTCGCCCCCGGGCCCCCGAATCGGCGCTTCGCGCCTCTGGCCTCAAACGCCGGCCGGGCTATATCGGCGCTGCGCGCCTCGGCCTCAAACGCCGGCCGGGCTGTTGTGCGTGGCTCGCCTCGGTCTCAAGCGCCAGTCGGGCTGTTGTGCGTGGCTCGCCTCGGTCTCAAGCGCCAGTCGGGCTGTTGTGTGCGGCTCGCCTCGGTCTCACATGCCGGGTTGTGGCTCTGGTTGTCCTTGGGGGACGCCGGGGTGGCGTCCCCCAAGGGGGTTTGCTACAGGAGCTTGGACGCGTCTGTCAGGACGTCGCGGAGGATCTGTTCGATCTCGTCGAACAGGGGCTGGTCCGCGATCAGCGGCGGGGCCAGCTGGACGACCGGGTCGCCGCGGTCGTCGGCGCGGCAGTAGAGGCCGTTCTCGAAGAGCTTCTTCGAGACGTGGCCGTACAGGATGCGCTCGCACTCCTCGTCCGTGAAGGACTCCTTCGTGGCCTTGTCCTTCACGAGCTCGATGCCGTAGAAGAAGCCGTTGCCGCGGACGTCGCCGACGATCGGGAGGTCGAGCAGCTTCGAGAGCGTGCCGTGGAAGGCCGCCTCGTTGTCCAGCACGTGCTGGTTGAGGCCCTCGCGCTCGAAGATGTCGAGGTTGGTGAGGGCCACCGCCGCGGAGACCGGGTGGCCGCCGAAGGTGTAGCCGTGCAGGAAGGCGTTGTCGCCCTTGTAGAAGGGCTCGGCGATCCGGTCGGAGACGATGCACGCGCCGATCGGCGAGTAGCCCGAGGTCATGCCCTTGGCACAGGTGATCATGTCCGGCACGTAGCCGAACTTGTCCGCGCCGAACATCGTGCCGAGGCGGCCGAAGGCGCAGATGACCTCGTCGGAGACCAGGAGCACGTTGTGCTGGTCGCAGATCTCGCGGACCCGCTGGAAGTACCCGGGCGGCGGCGGGAAGCAGCCGCCGGCGTTCTGCACCGGCTCCAGGAAGACCGCGGCGACGGTGTCGGGGCCCTCGAAGAGGATGGCCTCCTCGATCCGGTCGGCGGCCCAGCGGCCGTACGCCTCGGGGTCGTCGCCGTGGATCGGGGCGCGGTAGATGTTGGTGTTGGGCACCTTGTGCGCGCCGGGGACCAGCGGCTCGAAGGGCGCCTTGAGGGCGGGCAGGCCGGTGATGGACAGCGCGCCCTGCGGGGTGCCGTGGTAGGCGACCGCGCGGGAGATCACCTTGTACTTGCCGGGGTTGCCGGTGAGCTTGTGGTACTGCTTCGCCAGCTTCCACGCGGTCTCCACGGCCTCACCACCACCGGTGGTGAAGAAGACCTTGTTCAGGTCGCCGGGGGCGTGGTGCGCCAGCCGCTCGGCCAGCTCCACGGCCTTCGGGTGGGCGTACGACCAGACCGGGAAGAACGCGAGCTCCTGCGCCTGCTTGTACGCCGTCTCGGCCAGCTCGTGGCGCCCGTGGCCGGCGTTCACGACGAAGAGGCCGGCAAGGCCGTCGATGTAGCGCTTTCCGCCGGCGTCGTAGATGTGCGCGCCCTCGCCGCGGACGATTGTCGGTACGGGGTTGTTCTCGTACGACGACATCCGCGTGAAGTGCATCCAGAGGTGGTCGTAAGCGGTCCGGTTGAGGTCCTTGCTCACGGCTATCTTGCTCCCCATTGATAGGTCTGCTTGCGCAGCTTGAGGTAGACGAAACTCTCGGTCGAGCGGACGCCGGCCAGCAGGCGGATCCGCCTGATGACGTCCAGCAGCTCGTCGTCGTCCTCCACGACGACCTCGACGAGGACGTCGAAGCTGCCCGCGGTGAGGACCACGTAGTCCACCTCGGGCATCTTGGCGAGTGCGTCGGCGATCGGCTCGAGGTCGCCCTCGGCGTTGATGCCGACCATCGCCTGGCGGTGGTAACCGACGGTGAGAGGATCGGTGACCGCGACGATCTGCATCACGCCCTGCTCGATGAGCTTCTGGACACGCTGTCGCACGGCGGCTTCGGAGAGGCCCACGGCCTTGCCGATGGCCGCGTAGGGACGGCGGCCGTCCTCCTGCAGCTGTTCGATGATCGCGCGGGAGACGGCGTCCAGGGCCGAGGTGTTCTTGTCGCGAGTGGTCACGAGCGTCACTCTGCCTCACGGGCTGGTGCCCTGGCAAGGGTGGATGCGACTGAATCCGTTGTGTTGCGGCTCCGTTTCGATGGAATCCCTTGCGGGGGACATGGTTCGCTGACAATCTCGTGAGTGACGGAGGACACTCGGTGATACGTCGGCCCAGGCCGTGGGCTTTTCGGCGCAGGCCGGAGAATCTTCGGCCGCGAGGCGTATCAGCGGATGAATGTCCCAGGTTAGGGTGGGTTCACCGACATGGTTTCGATGACGATTCACAAGGAGGGGTGCAGTGACCACTGAGCTGCGCCGGCTGCGCAACTACATCGCCGGAGAGTTTCGGGATGCCGCCGACGGGCGGACCACCGAGGTGGTCGACCCCGCCACGGGTGAGGTGTACGCCACCGCCCCCCTGTCCCGTGAGGCGGACGTCGACGCGGCCATGGCCGCCGCGGCGGAGGCGTTCCCCGCCTGGCGTGACGCCACGCCCGGTGCGCGGCAGCTCGCCCTGCTGAAGATCGCCGACGCGATCGAGGCGCGGGGCGAGGAGCTGCTGGACGCCGAGTGCCAGGACACCGGCAAGCCGCGGGAGCTCACCGCTTCCGAGGAGCTGCCGGTCATGATCGACCAGATCCGCTTCTTCGCGGGCGCGGCGCGGATGCTCGAGGGCAAGTCCGCCGGCGAGTACATGGACGGCATGACGTCCTTCGTACGGCGTGAGCCCGTGGGTGTCTGCGCGCAGGTCGCGCCGTGGAACTACCCGATGATGATGGCCGTGTGGAAGTTCGCGCCGGCCCTCGCCGCGGGCAACACGGTCGTGCTGAAGCCGTCCGACACGACGCCGGCGTCCACGGTGCTGCTGGCCGAGATCCTCGGGTCCGTGCTGCCCAAGGGCGTCTTCAACGTGGTGTGCGGTGACCGCGACACGGGCCGCCTGATGGTCGAGCACTCCACCCCGGCGATGGCGTCCATCACCGGGTCGGTGCGCGCCGGCATCGAGGTCGCGGGGAGCGCCGCGAAGGACGTCAAGCGGGTGCACCTGGAGCTGGGCGGCAAGGCGCCGGTCATCGTCTTCGAGGACGCGGACATCGCCAAGGCCGTCGAGGACATCGCCGTCGCGGGCTACTTCAACGCGGGCCAGGACTGCACCGCGGCCACGCGCGTGCTGGTGCACGAGTCGGTGCACGACGAGTTCGTCGCCGCGCTGGCGAAGGCCGCCGCGGAGACGCAGACCGGCGCCGACGCGGACGACCCGCTGTACGGGCCGCTGAACAACGCGGGCCAGCTGGAGCGGGTCGCGGGCTTCATCGACCGGCTTCCGGCCAACGCGAAGGTCGAGGCGGGCGGTCACCGGGTCGGCGACAAGGGCTACTTCTACGCCCCGACCGTCGTGTCCGGTCTGAAGCAGGACGACGAGATCGTCCAGAACGAGGTCTTCGGCCCCGTCATCACCGTGCAGTCCTTCGCGGACGAGGCGCAGGCCACCCAGTGGGCGAACGGTGTGGAGTACGCGCTGGCCTCGTCCGTGTGGACGAAGGACCACGGGCGGGCGATGCGGATGTCGAAGGTGCTGGACTTCGGTTGTGTGTGGATCAACACGCACATTCCGCTGGTCGCGGAGATGCCGCACGGTGGCTTCAAGAAGTCGGGTTACGGCAAGGACCTGTCGGCGTACGGCTTCGACGACTACACGCGGATCAAGCACGTGATGACCGCCCTGTAGGGCGGTCGTCCCCTCAGCGGGGGTGGTTGCGGCCTGCGGCCGCGGCCGCCCTCGTTGTTGTTTGTACGGTGGCCCTCGCGCGGCGCGTTGTGCGGTGCGGTGCCGTCCGCGCGGGCGGTTGTGCGGTGTGGGCGGGTGCGTTGGTGGCGCGCCGCCCCCCGCGCCTTCGGCGCAGGGTTGATGTCCCGCCCACCCGCCCGTGCGCCGGTCTACGGGGTCACCGTGGCGGCGCTGGGGGTTGGCGGGCCTCGGGGGCGGTGTGTTCGCGGGGGCCTGCGCGCGGGTGCCCTGGCTGCGGTGGTCTGGTGCGCAAGGCGGTGCCCGCCTGCGCTTCGTGTCGGTGCGGGCTCGGGTGGAGGCGCCGGCGGTCACCCGGTTGGGCAGTCACGGGTGGTGTGTGGGTGGGGGCGATCCCCGCGCCGAAGGCGCCGGGCGGCGCCGGGCGCCCTGGCGCGCCCAGTGACCGGGCGCCCTGGCGCCCAGTGACCGGGCGCCCTGCGCACACTGCGTCCCAGGGTGCAAGCCCTGGCCGGAATAGGGTGTTCGGGGGTGTCCCGCTGGCTACGCTCGGTGGTAGGAGGTCGCGCGGAGGCGGAGGCGGTGGGGGCGGATGGCTTTCGGGGCGACGTGGCGGCGCAGCGGGCAACTGCCCGCCGAGGTGACCAGCTTCGTCGGACGCGCGGCCGAGCTGGCCGACCTGCGGGAGCTGCTCACCCGGGCCCGGATGGTCACCCTCGTCGGCCCCGGCGGCGTCGGCAAGACCCGGCTCGGGCTGCGCGGCGCCGCGCAGGCCGCGGCACGGTTCCCGGACGGCACGCACCTCGTCGAGCTCTCCGGCGTGAAGAGCAGCGATCTGCTGCCGCACGCCGTCTCCGAGGCCCTCGGGCTGCGCGAGCAGTCGGGGCGGCCGCAGGTCGACGCCGTCGTGGAGTACGTCGCCGACCGCCGGCTGCTGATCGTCCTGGACACCTGCGAGCACCTCGTCGACGCCTGCGCGCTGCTGGCCGACCTGCTGCTCCCGCAGGCGCCGGGGCTGACGATCCTCGCCACCAGCCGCCAGGCCCTCGACGTACCGGGCGAGCACGTCGTGCCCGTGGCGCCCCTCGCCGTACCGGGGGAGGACGACGGCGACTGCGAGGCCCTGGAGCTGTTCCTGCAGCGCGCCCGCGCCGCCGTGCCGGGGTTCGCGCTGCAGGAGGGCGACCGGGCGCGGGCGGCCGCCCTGTGCCGCCGGCTGGACGGCATCCCGCTGGCTGTCGAGCTGGCCGCCGTACGCCTGCGTGCCCTGTCGCTGGACCAGCTGGTGACCCGGCTCACCGACACGTTCGCCCTGCTCACCGGCTCCCGGATGACGACCCTCCCGCGGCACCAGACGCTGCTGACGACCATCGGCTGGAGCCACGAGCTGTGCGCCCCGCCCGAACGCCTGCTGTGGGCGCGGCTGTCCGTCTTCGCCGGGACCTTCGACCTCGCGGCGGTCGAATCCGTCTGCACGGACGACGAGTTGCCCGCCGCCTCGGTGCTGGACCAGCTCATCAGCCTGGTCGACAAGTCCGTCGTCCTGCGCGTCGGCGAGCGCGGCACGCGCTACCGCCTGCTCGACACCATCCGTGAGTACGGCGCGGAACGGCTCCGCGACGCAGGCGGCCCGGACGGGCTGCGGCGGCGGCACACCGCGTACTACGGCTCGCTCGTACGCGAGTTCGAGGCGCGGTTCGCCACCGCGGAGCAGCTGACGTACTACCGCTCGCTGCGCCCCGACGTCCAGGAGCTGCGCGCGGCGCTGGGGTACGCGGCCGGGACCGGCGAACTCCCGGCGATGGCCGGGGCGATGTGGCCGTACTGGCTGTGCTCGGGGCAGCCCACAGAGGCGAGGCACTGGCTGGCCCAGGCGCTCGAGGCCGCCCCGGAGCCCTCGGCCGGGCGGGCCAAGCTGCTGGCCTGGTACGCCGAGTTCCTCACCCAGCTCGGAGCGCACGGCGAGTCCGCGCGCCTGGCGCGCGAGGCGGGCGCGATGGCGCGCGCCCACGGCGACGAGTTCACGGCCGTCGTGGCGCGCAGCTTCGAGGGCGCCGCCCTCGGCTTCGGCGGCGACGCGGCCGCGGCGGGCGCGGTGTTCGAGGAGGTCCGTGACCCGCTGGAGCGGCTGGGAGCCCGTTACGAGCTGCAGTTGATGCTCACCCACTGGGGCGTCATCCGGCTGGCGGCGGACGCCGACGGCGCCCTCGCGGCGGCGGAGGAGCTGCGGGCCCTGATCGGCCGTACCAGCGAGGAGAGCTATCTGTACGGCTACTCCTGCCTGATCCGCGGCACGGCCCTGTTCCTGGCCGGGGATCTGCCGGGCGCCGGGGCGGAGCTGCGCCACGGGGTGGAGCTGCACGGGGCCCGGGAGGACGTCCTGGGGACCGCCAACACCATGGACTTCCTCGCCTGGGTCGCCGTCGGCGAGGGCCGGCACCGCCGTGCGGCCTGGCTGTTCGGCGCCGCGGACCGGTTGTTCGCGCTGCTGGGCAGGGAACGGTTCGCGGGCATCCGGAGCCTGCAGGCGCTGCGCGCCGAGGCGGTCGCCGCGGCCCGCGACGCCCTCGGCGCGCCCCGGTACGACACGCTGTACGAGCGGGGCGCCGCGCTCCCGTCGCCGCGCGCGGTGGAGAGCGCCGTGGCCGACCTGGACACGCCGCCGGCCGCCGCGGAGACCGGCGCCCCGCTGCCCGAACCGCGCACCGACGCGCTGACCCGCCGGGAGCGGGAGGTGGCGGCCCTCGTCGCGGAAGGACTGTCGAACCGGGCGATCGCCGAGCGGCTGGTGATCTCCAAGCGGACGGCCGACGCCCATGTCGAACACATCCTCGCCAAGCTCGGCTTCTCCTCCCGCTCGGAGATCGCCGCGCTGGTGTCCGGGCGCGGGGTGTCGGACGGGGCCCGCAACATCTGAACCAGACCTCCCAACTCCCGTCAACTGCAAGGGTGCAGCCCCCATGCAAACCACTCGCTCAGCGTGTGTCGATCGCTACGCTGGGGAAGGGCTCCAACGGGGCGCGGGCGGAGGTGTGCATGGGGTACGCGCGGGGCGGTCGGATTCCGGCGGACGTCACGAGCTTCGTCGGACGCGAGAGTGAACTGGCCGAGGTGCACGGCCTGGTGCGCAGAGCGCGGATGATCACCCTCGTCGGCCCCGGCGGCGTCGGGAAGACCCGCCTCGCGCTGCGCGCCGCGCGCGAACTGCGGGACGCGTACGCCGACGGCGTCCACCTCGTCGAGCTCTCGGGGCACTCCGACGCCGGGCTGCTGGCCAACGCCGTCTCCGAGGCGCTGGGGCTGCCCGAGCAGGCGGGGCGCCCGCAGATCGACGCGGTCGTGGAGCACGTCGCCGAGCGCGAGCTGCTGCTGGTCCTGGACACCTGCGAGCATCTGCTCGACGCCTGCGCGCTGCTCGCCGACCTGCTGCTGCCCCAGGCGCCGCGGCTCACCCTGCTCGCCACCAGCCGCCAGGCCCTCGACGTGCCCGGCGAGCACATCCTCCCCGTACCGCCGCTCACCCTGCCGGACCGGAGCGGGACGGGCTGCGAGGCGCTGACCCTCTTCGCGCAGCGCGCCGCCGCCGTCGTCCCCGGCTTCACCCTCACCGACGCGAACCGGGAGCAGGCGACGGCCCTGTGCCGCCGGCTGGACGGCATCCCGCTGGCCATCGAGCTGGCCGCCGTACGCCTGCGCGCCCTGCCGCTGGAGCAGCTCGTCGCCCGGCTGACGGACACGTTCGCGCTGCTCGACGGCGGGCGGATGACGACGCTGCCGCGGCACCAGACGCTGCGTACCACCATCGGGTGGAGCCACGAGCTGTGCAGCCCCGAGGAGCGGCTGCTGTGGGCACGGCTGTCGGTCTTCGCCGGCTCCTTCGACCTGGCCGCCGCGGAGGCGGTGTGCGCCGACGCGGAGCTGCCCGCGGGCTCGGTGCTGGAGCACCTCATCAGCCTGGTCGACAAGTCCGTCGTCCTGCGCGTCGGGGAGAACGGCACCCGCTACCGGCTGCTGGACACCATCCGCGAGTACGGCGCCGAATGGCTGTCCTCCGCCGGCGGCGGCGAGGCCGTACGGCTGCGGCACATCGCGCTGTACCGCTCGCGGCTCAGGCACCTCGTCGAGCGCTTCCTCACCCCCGAGCAGCTCACCCTGCACCGGGAGCTGGCCGCCGACCAGGAGAACCTGCGCGCGGCCCTCGGCTACGCCGCCGAGGCGGGCGGCGGCCGGCCACTGGCCCTCACGGCCGTGATGTGGGCGCACTGGACGCTGACCGGCAGCCCGGCGGAGGCGGTGCACTGGATGCGCCCCGCGCTGGCCGCGGACGCGGGGGCGCCCGCCGACCGCGTCGCCACGCTGGTCTGGTACTCGGCGTTCCAGACCGCGCTGGCCGCCGCCTCCGACGGCACCGGGGCCGCCGAGGAGGCGGTGCGGATCGCCGACGGCCTCGGCGACGACGGACTGCGCGCCGCCGCCTGCGCGGCCCTCGGCATCGCGCGCACCTACGCGGGCGACGCCCGCTCCGGCACCGCGCTGCTGCGGCAGGCCGACGAGCTGGCCCGGGCGTACGGCGATCCGCTGGTCCTCGCCAACACCTCGCTGCGGCTGAGCATCGTGCACCTGCACGCGCTGCGCCCGGACGAGGCGCTGGCGGCCTGCGACCGCACGATGGAGGTGCTGGGCGAGGGCAGCCCCGAGTCCTTCGTCCAGGCGTACTCCCTGAACGTCCGCGGCGTCGCCCACATGCTGCGCGGCGAGCTGCCCGAGGCCGGCCGTGCCCTGCGCCGCTGCGCGGAGCTGCACGGGCAGCGCGACGACGTGCACGGGCTGGCCAACGCGCTGTCCTACCTCGGCTGGATCACCGTACGCGAGGGCAGGCACCGGCGGGCCGCCTGGCTGTTCGGGGCGGCGGGCGCCCAGTGGGCGCTGGTCGGCCAGCGCATACTCGCTGGCAACCGGCTGCAGTTGCGCACCCACGAGTACCTGGTGTCCGCCGCCCGCGAGCACCTCGGCGAGCAGCGGTACGTCCAGCTCTACGCCCAGGGCGCCCGGCTGGACCTGGCGCGCGCCGTCGAGTTCGTCACGGGCGACGCGGACGCGCTGCCCGCCGACCAGCCGCCGGGCGCTCCGCGCGGCGCCTCGGGCGGCCGTACGGACGCGCTCACCCGCCGCGAACGCGAGGTGGCCGCGCTGGTCGCGCAGGGGCTGTCGAACCGGGAGATCGCGCAGCGGCTGGTGATCTCCAAGCGGACGGCGGACGCGCACGTCGAGCACATCCTGGCGAAGCTCGGGTTCTCCTCCCGGTCCGAGATCGCGGCGCTCGTGTCCCGCGACGGCGGGCTGGTCAGCCCGCCGGCGGGGCCGAACACCTGACCCTACGTACGTAACCCGCGGCCGTCCCCCGCGAAGGTACGTATACCGATTCCCGCCGGACACCGATGCCCGGGCACCGTCCGCGCCCCGATCGTGGCCTGTGGACGGATCACGGCCACGGAGGTTGGAGACCCCATGGGTGTCATCGGGCGCTGGGCGGAGTGCCAGGAACTCGACCGGCTGCTGCGCAGGGAGCGGCTGGTCGCCGTGGTCGGGCCCGGCGGGATCGGCAAGAGCGCGCTGGTGGCCGAGGTGGTGCGGCGGCTGGCCTGGCGGCCCGGGCCGCAGGTGCGCATGGTGGACTTCGCTCCCGTGTCCGATCCCGCGCTGGTGACGCGTTGGCTCTCGTACGCGCTGCGCGGCACCCGCGCGGCGGAGGGGGGCCGGCCGGTGCTGATCGTCGCGGAGACCTGCGACCGGGTCGCCGGGGCGGTCGCGGGCACGCTGACCCGGATGGTGGCGGAGAATCCCCGGCTGCACGCGGTGCTGACCAGCCGGGCGCCGGTGGACGTGCCGTCGCAGGTGGTGCTCGGGCCGCTGGAGTTCGAGGAGATCCTGCGGATCTTCCATCTCAACGCGCCCCGCCGGATCGACGACGAGGAGCCGGTGCGGGAGATCTGCGAGCTGCTGGACGGGCTGCCGCTCGCCGCGCGGGTCGTGGCCCAGCAGCTCACCCGGCGCACGGCGGAGGACCTGCTCGCGGAGCTGTCGCGGCCCGAGAACGGCCTGGTCATGGACGCCCCCGAGGGCAGCGGACCGGAGCGCCACCGCACCCTCGCCGACTCGCTGCGCTGGAGCCTGCGGCTGTGCACGGCCGACGAGCGGCTGCTGTGGGCGCGGGCCAGCGTCTTCCCCGGCACGTTCACCCGGGCCGGGGCCGCCGAGGTGTGCGCGGACGAGCGGCTGCCCGCCGCCGGTGTGGGACACGCCTTCGACGGGCTGCGGCGCAGGCAGTTCCTGGTGGGCCGGGGCGAGGCGGTCCGGATGACCCGCGACGTACGCGCCTTCGGCCGCCAGCGCCTCACGGCCCTCGGCGAGGAACGCGAGTTCCAACGCCGCTGCATCCAGTGGTCCCTCCACCCCGACACAGGCGGCGACGCCGCCCGCTGACCCCCTGTACGCCGCCGGGCGCGCGGCACCTCCGGCGGATTGCGCTGGAGGAAGGGGACGGGGCTCGGCCCGAGTCCCTGTGGGGCTCCTTCCCGCTGACCCTGCGGGGCAGGGTGGGTTGCTTGGGGGCTGCGGGTCGCCGCTGAGCCGCGTGTCGGGGGCGGGGTTCGGGGGCGCCGGGAGCGCCGTTACGGGGCGACTGGTGGGCCGTCCCGGGGTGTGACGCGGGCGCCGGGGCGGGTGGGGGCAACCGGATCCGTAGTGCCGTGGATCCACGGGGATGTGGGGGGTCGTAGGGGGAAGCCGGTTCCGGAAGGGTTGTTGGGCCTTCGATGCCAAGGCTCGTGGGCTCGCTCCAAGACTAAATTCGTCGCGTAACCAAAAGGAAACGACGGAATCCCTTGCCGGACGCCACTTCGCCTGTCAGGATCAGCCATCAACCCCGGCCGATACGACATCCCGGAGTGTTCATCCCATGGCACATCGCTTCGATGTGGAGGCACGCTTCTCAGCGGGCGCTCAGTACATCGGCGGCAGGCTCCGCGCAGGCAACGCAGGCCGTCCGCAGTCCGTCGTCGACCCGGCGACCGGCGAGGACGTCCTCAGCTACGAACTGGCCTCCCCGGCCGACGTGGACGAGGCCGTCGCGGCGGCGGCCGCCGCCTACCCCGGCTGGTCCGGCGCCACCCCCGGCGAGCGCTCCGACGCGCTGCACCGGCTGGCCGGCGTGCTCGCGGCACAGGCGGCGGACTTCGCGTACGCCGAATCGCTGCAGTGCGGCAAGCCGATCCGGCTGACCACCGAGTTCGACGTGCCGGGCACGATCGACAACACCGCCTTCTTCGCGGGCGCCGCCCGCCATCTGGAGGGCAAGGGCGCCGCCGAGTACAGCGGCGACCACACCTCGTACATCCGCCGCGAGCCGCTCGGCGTCATCGGTTCCATCGCGCCGTGGAACTACCCGCTGCAGATGGCCGCCTGGAAGATTCTCCCGGCCATCGCCGCGGGCAACACCATCGTGCTCAAGCCCTCCGAGCTCACCCCGCTCACCTCGCTGATGTTCGCCGAGGCGGCCAGCGAGGCCGGGATCCCCGACGGCGTCGTCAACGTCATCAGCGGGGCCGGCGCGGACGCCGGCGAGCGCCTGGTCGGCCACCCGGACGTGGTGATGACCTCCTTCACCGGCTCCACCGGCGTCGGCAAGCGCGTCGCCGAGATCGCCACCCGCACCGTCAAGCGGCTCCATCTGGAGCTGGGCGGCAAGGCCCCCTTCGTCGTCTTCGACGACGCCGACCTCGAGGCCGCCGTCCACGGCGCCGTGGCCGGCGCGCTGATCAACACCGGCCAGGACTGCACCGCCGCCACCCGCGCGTACGTGCAGCGCCCCCTGTACGACGCCTTCGTCGCCGGTGTCGCGGACCTGATGGCCGGCGTGCGCCTCGGCGACCCGATGGACCCGGCCACGGACCTCGGCCCGCTGATCTCGTACGCCCAGCGCGACCGCGTCGCCGCCTTCGTCGAGCGCGCCGCCGCCGCGGGCGCCCGGATCGTCACCGGCGGCCGTATCCCCGCGGACCTCAAGGGCGCGTACTACGAGCCCACCCTCGTCGCGGATGCCGCGCAGGACAGCGAGATCGTGCAGAGCGAGGTCTTCGGACCCGTGCTCGCCGTGCTGCCCTTCGACTCCGACGACGAGGGCCTGGCGCTGGCCAACGACACGGCGTACGGCCTCGCCGCCTCCGCCTGGACGCGCGACCTCTACCGCGCGAACCGGGCCACCCGAGAACTGAAGGCGGGCTGTGTGTGGGTCAACGACCACATCCCGATCATCAGCGAGATGCCGCACGGGGGCTACAAGGCCTCCGGCTACGGCAAGGACATGTCGTCGTACTCCTTCGAGGAATACACGCAGGTCAAGCATGTGATGCAGGACACAACGGGTGCCGCCCGCAAGGACTGGCACCGTACGATCTTCGCTCTCTGAGCGATCCGTTCCGCTCAGAGGTCTTCCGACGGGAACCCGACGGAAAACCCCTGGCCAGGACACCCCCCACGGCTCCTTGTCCCTCCCTCCCTGGAAGGCCGACCCCATGGATCTGTTCGCTGGACTGCCCGAGCCCCTCGCCAAGGCGTGGGAGCGCAGTCTCACGAGCGGCCGCGCCGCGAGTTCCCGCCGTCGTTTCCTCGCCGCCACCGGTGCGATAGCCGCCGGCACCGCCCTCGCGGGCTGCGGTATCCCCGGCACCGATGACAGCTCTGACAAGGGCGGTGCCACCAAGGAGAAGGGGAAGGACTACTCCAAGACGGAGAAGGAACTCAACTTCTCGAACTGGCCCCTCTACATCGACGTGGACGAGAAGGACGAGAACAAGCGTCCGACGCTCGACCGTTTCCAGCAGGAGACGGGCATCAAGGTCAAGTACACCGAGGACATCAACGACAACGTCGAGTTCTTCGGCAAGATCCAGCCGCAGCTGGCCGCCGGCCAGGACACCGGCCGCGACCTGATCGTCGTCACCGACTGGATGGCCGGCCGCTTCATCAACTCCGGCTGGGCGCTGGAGATCGACCAGGCGAACACGCCGAACGTCCAGGCCAACATGGACCCCCGGTTCCTCGCCGCCGCGCACGACCGGGGCCGCCGTTACACCGCCCCGTGGACGGGTCTGTCCACGGTGATCGCGTACAACAAGAAGGCCACCAACGGCAAGAAGGTCGAGAGCGTCACCCAGCTGCTGAGCGACTCCTCCCTCAAGGGCAAGGTCGCGCTGCTCACCGAGATGCGCGACACCATCGGCATGACGATGCTCGACCTCGGCAAGGACACCGCGTCCTTCACCGACGACGACTTCGACGCCGCGCTCGCCGCCGTGCAGAAGGCGGTCGACTCCAAGCAGATCCGCCGCTTCACCGGCAACGACTACATCGAGGAGCTCTCCAAGGGCGACATCGGCGCGTGCCTGGCCTGGGCCGGCGACGTCGTGCAGATGCAGGCGGAGAACGAGGACATCGAGTTCGTCATCCCGGAGAAGGGCTACCTCTACTCCACCGACGACATGCTGATCCCGGTCAAGGCCCGCCACAAGGCGAACGCCGAGGCCCTGATCAACTTCTACTACGACCCCAAGAACGCGGCCGAGGCCGCCGCCTGGATCAACTACATCTGCCCGCTGTCGGCGGACAAGGTCGTTCCGGAGCTGAAGAAGATCGACGAGGCGCTCGCCTCCGACCCGCTGATCGTCCCCGACGAGGCGATGATCTCCAAGGGTCATGTGTTCATGAACCTCGCCGAGGACAAGGCGTCCGGGTACGAGGACAAATTCGCGAAGCTGATCGGGGCCTGATACATGGCTGCCAGCACCAGGGCCGGTGTCACCCTCACCGGCATCAGCAAGACCTTCGGCGACTTCACCGCCGTACAGCCGCTCGACCTGACCATCCCGCAGGGCTCCTTCTTCGCCCTGCTGGGGGCCTCCGGCTGCGGTAAGACCACCACCCTGCGCATGATCGCCGGGCTGGAGCAGCCGACCACCGGGCGGGTCGTGCTCGGGGAGCGGGACGTCACCGCGCTGCCGCCGCACAAGCGGCCGGTCAACACGGTGTTCCAGAGCTACGCGCTCTTCCCGCACCTCGACGTGTTCGACAACGTGGGCTTCGGCCTGCGCCGCCGCGGCGTCAAGTCCGTGAAGAAGCAGGTGGAGGAGGTGCTGGAGCTCGTCGAGCTCGGGCACCTCGCCCGCCGCCGGCCCAGCCAGCTCTCCGGCGGCCAGCAGCAGCGCGTGGCGCTCGCCCGCGCGGTCGTCAACCGGCCCGAGGTGCTGCTGCTCGACGAGCCGCTCGGCGCCCTGGACCTCAAGCTGCGCCGCCAGATGCAGCTGGAGCTCAAGCGCATCCAGACCGAGGTCGGCATCACCTTCGTGCACGTCACGCACGACCAGGAGGAGGCCATGACCATGGCCGACACCATCGCGGTGATGAACGCCGGCCAGGTCGAGCAGCTGGGCGCGCCGGTGGAGCTGTACGAGAACCCGAAGACGGCGTTCGTCGCCAACTTCCTCGGCCAGTCCAACCTGATCGCCGCCGAGATAGCCGGCACCGGCGGGTCCGACCTGCTGCTGCGGGTCGGCGACGCCAAGCTGACCCTGCCCCGGGCCCGTACCCACGCGGGCTCCACCGCCGTCGGCGCCAGGGTCCTCGCGGGCATCCGCCCGGAGAAGATCGCCATGGTGGCGCGGAGCGAGGAGGCGGGCATCCCCGCCGGCCGCAACCGGCTCACCGGCACGGTCGTCGACACCTCCTTCACCGGTGTCTCCACGCAGTACGTCGTGAACAGCCCCTGGTGCCCCGAGCTGGCCGTCTTCGCCCAGAACGTGGAGCGCGACCGCTTCGCCCCGGGCACCGAGGTCGTCCTGCACTGGGACCCGGAGCACACCTTCGGCCTCGACGGACACCAGGACATCGACGCCGGTACGGGGGAGGGCGCGCTGTGACGGCCGTCGCCACCCCGGTGACGCCCGCGGCCGGGGCCGGGGCGGAACCGCCGCCGGCCCGGCGCCGGGGACTCACCCCGTACCTCCTGCTGCTGCCGGCGATGCTGTGGCTCGCGGTGTTCTTCGCCGCCCCGCTCTTCTACCAGGCCTCCACCTCGGTGCAGTCCGGGTCGATCGAGAAGGGCTTCGAGATCACCTGGGAGTGGTCGAACTACACGAACGCCCTCAGCGAGTACGGCGAGCACTTCCTGCGCTCCTTCGGGTACGCGGCGATCGCCACCCTGCTGTGCCTGGTCATCGCCTACCCGCTGGCGTACACCATCGCCTTCCGGGCGGGGCGCTGGCGGCACGTGATGCTGGTGCTGGTGATCGCGCCGTTCTTCACCAGCTTCCTGATCCGCACGCTGGCCTGGAAGACGATCCTGTCCGACTCCGGTCCGCTGGTGTCGACCCTGGACACGCTGCACATCCTGGACTTCACCAGCACGCTCGGCATGACGACCGGCGACCGGGTGCTGGCCACGCCACTGGCGGTGGTCTGCGGTCTGACGTACAACTTCCTGCCCTTCATGATCCTGCCCCTGTACACCTCGCTGGAGCGGATCGACCCGAAGCTGATGGAAGCGTCCCAGGACCTGTACGCCAACCCGGCCACGACCTTCCGCAAGGTCACCTTCCCGCTGTCGCTCCCCGGTGTGGTGGCGGGCACGCTGCTCACCTTCATCCCGGCGTCCGGTGACTACATCAACGCGCAGCTGCTGGGATCGCCGAGCGAGCAGATGGTCGGCAACGCCATCCAGAAACAGTTCCTCAACGTGCGCGACTACCCAACCGCCGCGGCGATGTCGTTCGTACTGATGGCGGCGATCCTGGTCATGGTCACCGTGTACCTGCGCAAGGCCGGAACGGAGGAGGTCGTCTGATGCGCTGGATACGACGCAACCTCGTGGTCCTTGCCGGCCTGCTGGCCCTCGGTTATCTGCTGCTGCCGAACCTCGTGGTGCTGCTGTTCTCGTTCAACAACCCCGTGGGCAAGTACAACTACGAGTGGAACGAGTTCTCCACCGAGGCGTGGCAGAAGCCCTGCGGTGTCTCCGACATCTGCACCTCGGTGAACCTCAGCCTGCAGATCGCGGTGTACGCCACGATCGGCGCCACGGTGCTCGGTACGGCCGCCGCGTTCGCGCTGGGCCGCTACCGGTTCCGGCTCAAGGGTGCGGCCAACGGGATGATCTTCCTGCCGATGGCCATGCCGGAGGTCGTGATGGCGGCCTCGCTCGGCACGCTGTTCCTCAACATGCGCTTCGAGTTCGGCTTCGCCACCATCCTGATCGCCCACATCATGTTCTGCCTCAGCTTCGTGGTGGTCGCGGTCAAGGCGCGGGTCATGAGCATGGACCCGCGGCTGGAGGAGGCCGCGCGGGACCTGTACGCGGGTCCGCTGCAGACGTTCCTGCGGGTCACGCTGCCGCTGGCGGCGCCGGGCATCGCGGCCGGCGCGATGCTCAGCTTCGCGATCTCGCTGGACGACTTCATCATCACGCAGTTCAACTCGGGACCGTCCACGGTCACCTTCCCGATGTTCGTCTGGGGTGCCTCCCAGCGCGGCATCCCGGTCCAGGTGAACGTGATCGGCTCGGCGATGCTCCTCATCGCCGTCGCCCTGGTCCTGGGCGCCCAGCTGATCGGAGGGCGCAAGAAGGCACGGGCGTGACGCCACGCCCGTGACGCACCACAGCACCACCGCACCACCACAACACCGACACCCAAGGGTCGTGAAAGAGATGGATCCTGCCCGGTCGCTCGCTGACGCGAAGCCCACGCCGTACTGGCTGGAAGACCCCGGCAGGCCCGCCGCGCAGCCCGCGCTGGCCGGCGACGAGGAGGCGGACCTCCTCGTCGTCGGCGGCGGATACAGCGGACTGTGGACGGCGCTGATCGCCAAGGAACGCGACCCCGGCCGGGACGTCGTCCTCGTCGAGGGCCGCGAGGCCGGCTGGGCCGCCTCCGGCCGCAACGGCGGTTTCTGCGCCGCCTCCCTCACCCACGGGCTGGGCAACGGCCTGGCCCGCTGGCCGGGCGAGCTGGCGAAGCTCGAGGAGCTGGGCGCCCGCAACCTCGACGCGATCGGGGAGGCCGTCGCCCGCCACGGCATCGACTGCGACTACGAGCGCACCGGCGACATGACCGTGGCCACCGAGCCGTACCAGGTCGACGGGCTGCGCGAGTTCGCCGCCGAGGCGAAGGAGCACGGCCTGGACGCGGGGGAGTGGCTGGACGCCGACGCCCTGCGGGCGGAGGTCGACTCGCCGCGCTTCCTGGGCGGCCTGTGGGACCGCGAGGGCGTCGCCATGGTCAACCCGGCGAAGCTCGCGTGGGGCCTGAAGCAGGCGTGCCTGGACTCAGGGGTCCGCGTCTACGAGAACACCCCCGCGACCGCCCTCGCCGAGACCGCCGCGGGTATGGCGGTGCGCACGCCCTACGGCCGGGTCCGCGCGCGCCGGGTGGCGCTGGGCACCAACGCCTTCCCGAACCTGGTCCGGCGGGTGCGCCCGTACATCGTCCCCGTCTGGGACTACGCGCTGATGACCGAGCCGCTCAGCGCGGACCAGCTGGCCGCGGTCGGCTGGAAGAACCGGCAGGGGCTGTCCGACAGCGCCAACCAGTTCCACTACTTCCGGATCACCCCCGACCACCGCATCCTGTGGGGCGGCTACGACGCCGTGCACCACTTCGGCGGACGCGTCCGGGCCGAGTACGAGACCCGGCCGGAGACGCAGCTGAAGCTGGCCGAGCACTTCTTCCAGACCTTCCCGCAGCTGGACGGCCTGCGCTTCACCCACGCCTGGGGCGGCGCGATCGACACCTGCTCGCGCTTCTCGGCGTTCTTCGGCACCGCCCACAAGGGCAAGGTGGCGTACGCCGCGGGCTACACGGGTCTGGGCGTCGGCTCCACACGCTTCGGGGCCGAGGTCATGCTCGACCTGCTGGCGGGGGAGCGCACGGAGCGCACCGAGCTGGAGATGGTGCGCAAGAAGCCGCTGCCGTTCCCGCCGGAGCCGTTCGCGTGGGCCGGGATCGGCCTCACCCGCTGGTCGCTGGCGCGGGCCGACGCCCGCGAGGGCCGGCGCAACCTGTGGCTCAAGGCCCTGGACCGGGTCGGTCTGGGCTTCGACTCCTGACACCGTCTTCCTTCGCTCTAGGGACACCTCATGCGCATCCTTCTCGTCGGCGCCGGCGGCGTCGGCACCGCGGTCACCCGTATAGCCGCGCGGCGTGACTTCTTCGAGGCGATGGTCGTCGCCGACTACGACCTCGCCCGCGCCGAGGCGGCCGTCGCCGCCGTCGGCGACGCCCGCTTCACCGCCGCCCGCGTCGACGCCTCCGACCGCGCCGCGGTCGCCGCGCTGCTGCGCGAGCACCGCTGCGACCACCTGCTCAACGCCACCGACCCGCGCTTCGTGATGCCGCTGTTCGAGGCGTCGTACGACGCGGGCGCCCACTACCTCGACATGGCGATGTCCCTGTCCCGGCCGCACCCCGCGCGGCCGTACGAGGAGTGCGGGGTCAAGCTCGGCGACGAGCAGTTCGCCGCCGCGGCCGACTGGGAGGGCAAGGGCCTCCTCGCGCTGGCCGGTATCGGCGTCGAGCCGGGCCTGTCGGACATTTTCGCCCGGTACGCCGCGGACGAGCTCTTCGACGAGATCGAGGAGATCGGCGTCCGCGACGGCGCCAACCTCACCGTCGACGGCTACGACTTCGCGCCGTCCTTCTCCATCTGGACGACGATCGAGGAGTGCCTCAACCCGCCGGTCGTCTGGGAGAAGGACAAGGGCTGGTTCACCACCGCCCCCTTCTCCGAGCCCGAGGTCTTCGACTTCCCCGAGGGCATCGGCCCGGTGGAGTGCGTGAACGTCGAGCACGAGGAGGTGCTGCTGATCCCGCGCTGGGTGGACGCCAGGCGGGTCACGTTCAAGTACGGCCTGGGCGACGAGTTCATCGAGGTCCTGAAGACCCTGCACAAGCTGGGCCTGGACCGCACCGACCCGGTCGCCGTGCGCGACGTGAAGGTCTCCCCGCGCGACGTCGTGGCCGCGTGCCTGCCCGACCCGGCGACGCTCGGCGACCGGATGCACGGCAAGACCTGCGCCGGCACCTGGGTGAAGGGCGTGAAGGACGGGGCACCGCGCGAGGTGTACCTGTACCACGTGGTTGACAACCAGGAGACGATGCGCGAGTACGGCAGCCAGGCCGTCGTCTGGCAGACGGCGATCAACCCGGTGGTGGCCCTGGAACTCCTCGCGTCCGGCGCCTGGTCGGGCCGGGGCGTGCTCGGCCCGGAGGCCCTGCCCCCGAAGCCGTTCCTGGACCTGCTGACGGCGTACGGGTCGCCGTGGGGGCTGCGGGAGCAGTAGTGCCCGTGCGCTAGCCGAGGACCTTGCGCAGGGTCGCGACGCGGTTCGTGGTGATGGAGTCGACGCCCATCGCCGCGAGCCGCCGCATGTTGCGCGGCCAGTCGACCGTCCAGGCGGAGACGCGGTACCCGTTGTCGTGCGCGTGGCGCACGACGTCCGGGGTGATCAGGCCGAAGCGGTAGTTCAGCCAGCGCGGCGCCAGTTCGGCCAGCAGCGGCGGGCGGTACACCGCCCAGCTCTTGCAGGGGATCGCCGTCTCCGCCGCGGGGTCCGCCCGCTTCACGGCGAGCATGGCGCTGGTGCTGCCGCAGTAGTACACGCGGTCGCCCGCCCCGCACTCCGCCACCTCGGTGGCGGTGGGCGCGGCGGCGGCGACCTCGGGCAGATCGATGAAGGAGCGCACCCCGGGCGGGGCCGTCGACATCAGGTTCAGCGCCTCGCGCAGCGTCGGCACCCGCCCCCCGGTCAGCCGCTCCATCTCGACGAACGTGAGCGAGGCCAGGGGCACGTCGTGCCCCCAGATCCGCTTCAGCGTCGCGTCGTGCAGCAGTACGGGGACGCCGTCGCGCGTCATGCGTACGTCGAACTCGACGGCGTCCGCACCCGCCGCGAGCGCGGCGCGCAGGGCGGGCAGGGTGTTCTCGGGGGCGGCGTACGGGTCGCCGCGATGCGCTACCGCGATGGTGTCCACGAGGTCAGGTAATCATCGATCTCGGCCGTCAGCCGGGCCTTTGCGGCGGTGTCGAGGAAGGACGCCTCGACGGCGTTCTTCGCCAGACCCGCCACGCCCGCCTCGTCGAGGTCCAGCAGCCGGGCGGCGACCGCGTACTCCTTGTTGAGGTCCGTGCCGAACATCGGCGGGTCGTCGCTGTTGACCGTCACCGGCACCCCGGCGTCCACGAACGCCCTGATCGGGTGCTCCTCCAGCACCCGCACCGCCCGGGTGGCGATGTTCGACGTGGGGCAGACCTCCAGCGCGATCCGGTTCTCGGCGAGGTACGCCAGCAGCTCGGGGTCCTGCGCCGAGCTGGTGCCGTGCCCGATGCGCTCGGCGCCCAGTTCGCGGATCGCGTCCCACACCGTCTGCGGGCCCGTGGTCTCGCCGGCGTGCGGCACGCTGTGCAGTCCGGCGGCGCGGGCGCGGTCGAAGTACGGCTTGAACTGCGGCCGCGGCACGCCGATCTCCGGTCCGCCCAGGCCGAACGACACCAGTCCGTCGCAGCCCAGGTCCAGCGCGATCCGCGCGGTCTCCTCGGCGGACCGCAGGCCCGCCTCGCCGGGGATGTCGAAGCACCAGCGCAGCACCACGCCCAGCTCGGACTCGGCGGACTTGCGCGCGTCCTCGATGGCCTCCAGGAACGCCAGGTCCGGGATGCCCCGGCGGACGGAGGAGAAGGGGGTGACGGTCAGCTCGGCGTAGCGGATGTTCTGCCGCGCCATGTCGCGGGCCACCTCGTACGTCAGCAGCCGCACGTCCTCGTCGTCGCGCACCAGGTCGACGCAGGCGAGGTAGACCTCGATGAAGTGGGCGAAGTCCTTGAAGGTGAAGAACTCCTTCAGGGCCTCCGGGTCCTGGGGCACCGGGGAGTCCGGGTGGCGCGCGGCCAGCTCGGCCACGATGCGCGGGGACGCGGAGCCGACGTGGTGGACGTGCAGTTCCGCCTTCGGCAGTCCGGCGATGAACGACTCGAGCACGGCGGGCACCCCTTGCGTTTGCGGCTTCGGTGATCACCGCCATGGTAGAGCGCACGGGTGGGCGCGTACGGTCGTACCCCCCGCGCACCGGCGTACCCCCGCGCACCGGCGTACCCCCGCGCGGGGGTACGACCGTACGCTGGGGGCGTCGACCAGGAGGATCCGTTGAGCAGCGAGCAGCCGAGCGAGGAGAACGTCTCCTTGTCCAAGGAGATACCGGCGTCCGGGGACGCCCCGGCACCTGTGGGGGCTCCGGCACCCCAGGACCCGCCGGCACCCCAGGACCCGCCGGCACCGCTGGGCGCCGTGCCGCCCGCGCGCCCGGAGTACGAGGTGCCCCCCGTGCCGCTCGCCCCCGACCGGCAGGGCCCGCGGCAGCCCGCCGACCAGCCGCCGGCCGGCCCGTACCCGCAGCCGGGCGCCGGCGCCTTCCCGCAGCAGGGACCCGGTCCGTTCCCCCACCCGGGCCCCGGCCCGTACCCCCAGCAGGGACCCGGCCCGTACCCGCAGCAGGGCCCGGGCCCGTACCCGCAGCCCTACCCGTACCCGGGCGGCCCGCAGCCCGGCGGCCCGTACGCGCCGTACCCCTACCCGTGGATGCAGCTGCCGCCCGCCCCGCAGAACGGCATCGGCACCGCGGCCATGATCGTCGGCATCGTCGGCGTGGTGCTGTCGATCTTCCTGATCGGTCTGCCCCTCGGCATCCTGGCGCTGATCTTCGGCATCGTGGGCCTGCGCCGCGCCCGCCGCGGCCAGGCCACCAACAAGGGCCAGGCGATCAGCGGCGTCGTGCTCGGCCCGATCGCGCTCCTGGTCTCGGCCGCGGTGCTCGTCCTCCTCGTCTACGGCTTCAGCGAGAACTTCAGCACCATCCAGCCCGACACCACCTCGTCCCAGCCCTTCGGCGAGACCGTCACGTACGACGACGGGGTCGAGGTCACGGTGACGGAGGAGCTGCGGTCCGAGGACGCGCTCGTCGTCCAGGTCAGCGTCCACAACGAGACCGGCTTCTCGGTCAGCCTCTCCCAGGCCGAGGTGTACGCGTACGACACCGACGACCCCAGCGACCTGCTCGGCACGGACGACACCGACGGCCTGCCGTCGCAGGTGTCGGACGACGAGACCGTCACCGGCACCTACGTCTTCGATCTGCCCTCCGACGTGGGCGAGGTCGAGATCGAGCTGGCTCCGGGCGTGGCGTACGACTACGCGTACTGGACGACGGACGCCGCCGCGGCCGACGGCGTCCAGCAGTCCGCGCTGACCCCCGCGCGCCCCGGGTACGCCCCCGCGTACGCCTGATCCGGGCCGTGTGACGCACGCCACCGGGGGATTTCCGCGAAGGTGTGTAAGGAACCGGGCCCGGCGCCCTCTCCCTCGTGACGGCCGGTCCAGCCAGGACCGGCGACGGCAGAGGGGCACTGACATGACAGGCGCGGGGGCGAAGACCGCTGTCGAATGGCTGGTCGCGGCGGCAACGGATCCGGAGTCCTGCCGGTGGGAGTGGGAGCGCAACCCCCTCGGGGTGGCGCTCCTCCCGGCGGGACGCCTCTGGGACGTGCTGATCGTGCCCGGCGAGCTCGGCCATCCCACCCTCGATGTGATCGTCCGGTGCGTGGAGCGCCCGGGTCCGGTGCTGGCCGACTTCGGCGGCTCCCGGCTCGGCTTCTTCGTACCGCCCGGAACCGCCGCCCGCTGGCTCGCCACCGGGGTGCGCGGCGCGGGCCGGGGCACCTGGATCGTGGTGCCCTATCCGGGACGGTCCAGCGGCGGCGTGCGCTGGGTGGTGCCGCCCGACGGCTCCGGCACGCTCACCGATCCGGTGCTGCTGGAGCTGGCGATGCACGAGGCGGCGGCGCTGCTGGGCCGGACCGCCGCAGACTGAGGGCCACACCCGGCAGCAGCACCGCCACCAGGCACCAGCTGGCCACGACGTCCAGCGGCCAGTGGTACTCGCGCCACACCAGCCCGAGACCGCAGGCCGCCACCAGCACCGCGGCGAGGACCACCGCGAGCCGCCGCACCCAGGGGCGGGTCGCGCACCCGGCGACGAGCACGGCCGCGCCCCCGTAGGCCACCGCGGAGGTGGCGGCGTGGCCGCTCGGATAGAAGCCGGCGTACGAGGTGACGACATCGACGGTCGGCCCGGGCCGGGCGAACGCCTCCTTCAGCGGTACGACGAGCGCGGGCACCAGCGCCATCGCCACCCCCGCGGCGAACGCGGCGCGGCGCTGCCCTCGGTGCACGGCGTACGCGACGGCGGCCACGAGGAACGGGACGGCGACGAGTCCGTTGCCGAGATCGGCCAGAAACTCGCCGAAGCCGGCCGGCGGCGCGTGCCGCCCCATCCCCTCGGCCAGCGCCTCGTCGGAGTCCACGAGCGGCCCGCCCGCACCGACCTGCCAGCTGATCACAGCCAGCAGCGCGGCGGCGCACCACGGCACCACGCGCAAGAAGAGGGCCGTCCGCACGGGAGCCGGGGGGACAGCTCGCGGGCGGACGGCCCTTACAGACCGCTCGCCCCGGGGGGTGTGGGGCGAGCGGGGTTCCGATCGGTGAGGAGGTTCTGTACGGAAACGGTACGGCAGCTCGCCGCCCACGGACAGGCGCATCACCTGTCCATCATCGGGCCCCCACACGTTCTTCACGTCGCGTACGACGAACGGGGCCGCGGCTTCGTGCCCGGCGGGCCGCTACGCGGGCTGCTTCTCCAGAACCGTCTTCAGCTCGGAGAGGATCATCACCCAGCCGCCGCTGACGCCCTCCAGCATCCTGCTCTCCGGGGTGTCGAAGCCGTCGTGCGTGATGGTCAGCTTCACGCCCGGCTCCGGCGTCTCGGCGGGCTCGATGTCGAACGCCACCTTCGAGCGCTCCTTGCGCGCCTCGGCGAACTCCTGGTCGCTCATCCCGAACATCTCCTGGTGCATCGGCATCAGCGTGTGCCAGGTGTACGCCAGCCGCTTGCCGGGGACGGACTCCGTCACCCGCTGGCCGAGGTCCTGCGGCTCGCCGTTCTCCTCGGTGGGCCAGTAGACGGTGTCGCCCTCGCGCCAGGTGGAGCGGGGGGCCCAGCCGGTCATGTACTGGTCGAGGAACTCCTGGGTGGTGAGCGCCTCCCAGAGCTTCTCGGGCGTGGTGTGGATGTACAGGCTGTAGACGAACTCGGGCTTGCTCATGGGTGTTCCCTTCGGGGTGGCCCCCGTTTCCAGGGCCTCTCTCAGATTCGCCAGGGCCGCCATCCGGCCGCGCTCGAAGCCGCGGATCCAGCGGTCGGCGATGTCGTGGATCGGGACGGGGTTGAGGTAGTGCAGCTTCTCCCGTCCCCGGCGGACGGTCGTGACGAGGCCGGCGGCCTCGAGGACCGTCAGATGCTTGGTGGCCGCCTGGCGGCTCATGGCCAGATCGCCGGTCAGCTCGGTCAGCGTCTGTCCGTCGCGGGCGTTGAGGCGGTCGAGCAGCTGCCGCCGGCACGGGTCCGCGAGCGCGCGGAAGACGGTGTCCATGCGGGGGTCCGTACGGCGGTCCACGGGGCGCCTCCTTTCCTTCGAAAATACGCAACCCAGGGGTTGCATGTCAAAGACCGGGCGACCGTGACCGGAGTAAACCGCCATGCCCCTCTCACCCCGCCACACGGAAACGACAGAATGGGGGGATGACCGTCAGCTCACAGAGCGCCACCTCGCTCGCCGATCCCCATCTGCGTCCTGCCGCCGAGCGCGACCCCGCCGGGCCCCGGGACATCGTCATCCTCGGGTCGACCGGATCCATCGGGACCCAGGCGATCGACATCGTGCTGCGCAACCCCGGCCGGTTCCGCGTCACCGCCCTCGCCGCCGCCGGCGGCCGGGTCGGGCTGCTGGCCCAGCAGGCGCACCGGCTGCGGCCGGCCGCGGTGGCGGTGGCCGACGCGTCGAAGGCGGGCGACCTGCGGGAGGCGCTCGCGGCGCTCTACGGCGCGGAGCCGCTGCCGGAGATCCTGGCCGGGCCCGACGCGGCCACGCAGCTCGCCGCGTCCGTGTGCCACACCGTGCTGAACGGCATCACCGGATCGATCGGCCTCGCGCCCACCCTCGCGGCCCTGCGGGCGGGGCGGACCCTCGCGCTCGCCAACAAGGAGTCCCTGATCGTCGGCGGTCCGCTGGTGAAGGCCGTCGCCCGGCCCGGCCAGATCATCCCCGTCGACTCCGAGCACTCGGCGCTCTACCAGGCCCTGCTCGGCGGCAGCCGGGCCGAGGTGCGCAAGCTGCTGGTCACCGCGTCCGGCGGCCCCTTCCGCGGCCGTACCCGCGAGGAGCTGGAGCGCGTCACACCCGAACAGGCGCTGGCCCACCCCACCTGGAACATGGGGCCGGTGGTGACCATCAACTCCGCCACCCTGGTGAACAAGGGGCTCGAGGTCATCGAGGCCCATCTGCTCTTCGACATCCCCTTCGACCGCATCGAGGTCGTCGTCCACCCGCAGTCCTACGTCCACTCCATGGTCGAGTTCATCGACGGCTCCACCCTCGCCCAGGCCGGACCGCCCGACATGTGCGTTCCGATCGCGCTGGGCATGGGCTGGCCCGACCGGGTGCCCGACGCCGGGCCCGCGTTCGACTGGTCGAAGGCGTCCACCTGGGAGTTCTTCCCGCTGGACGAGAAGGCCTTCCCGTCCGTCCCGCTGGCCTGCCACGTCGGAGCGCTGGGCGGTACGGCGCCGGCGGTGTTCAACGCCGCGAACGAGGAATGCGTCGCCGCGTTCCTCACGGGCCGTCTCGCCTTCAACGGAATCATGGACACTGTTACTGACGTCGTGACCGAGCACGGCACACCGGCCACGGGAACCCCGCTCACCGTCGAGGACGTCCTCCAAGCGGAGACCTGGGCGCGCGCCCGGGCCCGTGAACTCGCCGGGATTCCCGTGACAGCAGCGGAGGCACACTGAGATGGCAACCCTGATGTGGCTGATCGGTGTCGTGGTCTTCGTGATCGGGCTGCTCTTCTCGATCGCGTGGCACGAACTCGGCCATCTCTCGTGGGCGAAGCTGTTCGGCATCCGCGTGCCGCAGTACATGGTCGGCTTCGGCCCGACCATCTGGTCGCGGAAGAAGGGCGACACCGAGTACGGCATCAAGGCCGTCCCGGCCGGCGGCTACATCCGGATGATCGGCATGTTCCCGCCCGGCGACGACGGCAAGGTGCGCCAGCGCTCCACCTCCCCGTTCCGCGGGATGATCGAGGACGCCCGGGCCGCGGCGTACGAGGAGCTGAAGCCCGGCGACGAGACGCGGATGTTCTACACGCGCAAGCCGTGGAAGCGCGTCATCGTGATGTTCGGCGGCCCGTTCATGAACCTCATCCTCGCGGTCGCGATCTTCATGGGCGTGTGGATGCTGTACGGCGTGCCGAAGCAGACCACCACGGTCTCCTCCGTCGCCGACTGCGTGATCTCCCAGAAGGAGGACCGCGACACCTGCAAGGCGAGCGACCCCAAGGCCCCCGCCGCGCTGGCCGGGCTGAAGGCGGGCGACAAGATCGTCGCGTACGACGGGGTCCCCGTCAGCGACTGGAAGACCCTGCAGGGGCTGATCCGCGACAGCCGCGGCGACGTGGCGATCACCGTGGAGCGGGACGGGCAGCCCAAGGAGCTGCACGCCACCGTCAAGCTGAACGAGGTCGTCAAGGACACCGATAACCCGGGTGACGACCCGGAGACCATCAAGGCCGGCTTCCTCGGCTTCACCCCCGGCCGCGGCATCGTCGCCCTGTCCGCGGGGGAGTCCGTCGAGCGGATGGGTGACATGGTCACCCAGGGCGTGGACGCGGTGCTCGCGCTGCCGTCGAAGATCCCGGACCTGTGGAACGCCGCGTTCAACGGCGAGGAGCGCAAGGCCGACTCCCCGGTCGGCGTCGTGGGCGCGGCCCGTGTCGGCGGCGAGGTCGCGGCGCTGGACCTGCCCGCGTCCGAGCGGATCGCCTTCTTCCTGCAGCTGGTGGCGGGCTTCAACCTCTCCCTGTTCCTGTTCAACATGCTGCCGCTGCTCCCGCTGGACGGCGGCCACATCGCGGGTGCGCTGTGGGAGTCCGTCCGCCGTAACACCGCGCGCCTGTTCCGCCGCCCGGACCCGGGCCCGTTCGACGTCGCGCAGTTGATGCCCGTGGCGTACGTCGTGGCCGGGATCTTCGTCTGCTTCACGCTGCTGGTGCTGGTCGCGGACGTGGTGAACCCGGTGCGGCTGACGGGGTAGGGCCTGTCTTTCGGGTCTTGTCGCCTGTGACTGGGTCATGTGGTGCGGGGTGGCTGACCGCGACGGGTCAGGCAAGGGCGCGTCGTCCGGTGCGTGCAGCTGCAAGGCGGAGGAGGGAGTCGACGCGGAGCGTCGGCGACCGACGACAACGCGGCAGATGCGCGTGCCGGGCGGCGCGCACCCCGGCAAGATCCGGAAGACAGGCCCGGAGCGGACTGTCGGGCTCCTGCCGGGTTTGTGTCGCGGTTCGTCGACAGAACCGGTGACGTTCCGGCCGCGGTGTGCTGTCCGACATCCGCGTGACGTAATCTCGAAGGCTGAGCCCGCTCGCCGGGGGCCGATCAAAACCAACCGTGGGGTTGCCGCCAGATGACTGCCATTTCGCTGGGAATGCCGTCCGTACCGCTGAAGCTCGCCGAGCGCCGCAAGAGCCGCAAGCTGCAGGTCGGCTCGGTCGCCGTGGGCGGTGACGCCCGGATCTCCGTCCAGTCGATGACCACGACGCGGACCTCCGACATCGGCGCCACCCTGCAGCAGATCGCCGAGCTGACCGCCACCGGCTGCGACATCGTCCGGGTGGCCTGCCCCACCCAGGACGACGCCGACGCCCTGGCCACCATCGCCAGGAAGTCCCAGATCCCGGTGATCGCCGACATCCACTTCCAGCCGAAGTACGTCTTCGCGGCGATCGACGCGGGCTGCGCGGCCGTCCGGGTCAACCCGGGCAACATCAAGCAGTTCGACGACAAGGTCAAGGAGATCGCCAAGGCCGCCGCCGCGGCCGGCACGCCGATCCGGATCGGCGTCAACGCGGGCTCCCTCGACAGGCGGCTGCTGGCCAAGTACGGCAAGGCCACCCCGGAGGCGCTCGTCGAGTCCGCGCTCTGGGAGTGCTCGCTGTTCGAGGAGCACGGCTTCCGCGACATCAAGATCTCCGTCAAGCACAACGACCCGGTCGTGATGGTCTCCGCGTACCGGCTGCTCGCCGAGCAGTGCGAGTACCCGCTGCACCTCGGCGTGACGGAGGCGGGCCCCGCCTTCCAGGGCACGATCAAGTCCGCCACCGCCTTCGGCGCGCTGCTCTCCCAGGGCATCGGCGACACGATCCGCGTCTCGCTCTCCGCGCCGCCGGCCGAGGAGGTCAAGGTCGGCCTGCAGATCCTGCAGTCGCTGGGCCTGCGCGAGCGCACCCTGGAGATCGTCTCCTGCCCGTCCTGCGGCCGCGCCCAGGTCGACGTGTACAAGCTGGCCGAGGAGGTCACGGCGGGCCTGGAGGGCATGGAGGTGCCGCTGCGCGTCGCGGTCATGGGCTGCGTCGTCAACGGCCCCGGCGAGGCCCGCGAGGCCGACCTCGGTGTCGCCTCCGGCAACGGCAAGGGCCAGATCTTCGTCAAGGGCGAGGTCATCAAGACCGTCCCCGAGTCGAAGATCGTCGAGACCCTCATCGACGAGGCGATGAAGATCGCCGAGCAGATGGAGAAGGACGGCATCGCCTCCGGCGAGCCCACGGTCAGCGTCGCGGGCTGAGACCCCGACCGACCTCGTACGTCGCACGACGGCGGGCCGCCCCCCACGGGTCGGCCCGCCGTCGCGCACCCGGAACACCTGACAGGTACAGTGCCGCTGTGTTGACGACCGGTATCACCAGGGTGGTGGAGCCCACCGAGATCACCGCCGCGCGGGCGGTGCTCGACCGTGAGCCGGTGGCTAACGCCTTCGTCGCGGCCCGGGTGGCGGCCGCCGGGCTGGACCCGTGGCGCCTCGGCGGCGAGATGTGGGGCTGGTACGCCGGCGGCCGGCTGGAGTCCCTCTGCTACGCCGGGGCCAACCTCGTCCCCATCTGCGCCACCCCCGAGGCGGTACGCGGCTTCGCCGAACGCGCCCGGCGTACGGGCCGGCGCTGCTCGTCCATCGTCGGCCCGGCGGAGGCCACCGCCGGGCTGTGGTCGCTGCTGGAGCCGGTCTGGGGCCCCGCCCGCGAGGTCCGCGCCAACCAGCCGCTCATGGTCACCACGTCCATGCCGCCGGACATCCACCCCGATCCGCTCGTACGCCGCGTGCGCAGGAACGAGATGGACGTGATCATGCCCGCGTGCGTGGCCATGTTCACCGAGGAGGTCGGGGTCTCCCCGATGGCGGGCGACGGCGGCCTGATCTACCAGGCCCGGGTCGCGGAGCTGGTCGGCTCCGGCCGCTCCTTCGCCCGGATCGAGGACGGCAAGGTCGTCTTCAAGGCCGAGATCGGCGCGGTCACCTCGCAGGCGTGCCAGATCCAGGGCGTCTGGGTCGCCCCCGAGCACCGCGGCCGGGGCCTGTCGGAGACGGGCCTGACGGCGGTCCTCGGCTACGCCCTCGCGGAGGTCGCCCCGGTGGTGAGCCTGTACGTCAACGACTTCAACACGCCCGCGCGGGCCGCGTACAAGCGCATCGGCTTCCGCGAGGTGGGGGCGTTCATGAGCGTGCTGTTCTGACCGCTCTGACTCCTCCGACTCTCCGACTCCTTTGACTGCTCTGACAGCTCCGAAGCGCGGCGGTCAGCTCGCCCGCTCGTCCACCAGGCCCTCGCTCCGCAGGTCCGACCAGACCCCCTCCGGTATCCGGGCCCCGAACGCCTCGGCGTTCCGCCGTACCTCCCCCTCCGACCGCATGCCGACGACGACGCCGGCGACCGCCGGATGGCGCAGCGGGAAGGCCATCGCCAGCTGCGGGAGCGTCACACCGTGGGCCTCGGCCACGTCGGCGAGGCGGTGGGCGCGCCGCAGGACCCGCGGCGGGGCGCTGGCGTAGTCGTACGGGGCGTCCTCGGCCGGCCTCGGGGTGGCGAGCAGCCCGGAGTTGAAGACGGAGGCCGCGACGACCGAGACGCCCCGGTCCGTACAGGCGGGCATCAGATCGTCCAGCGCGCTGTGGTCCAGCAGCGTGTAGCGGCCGGAGAGCATCACCACGTCGACGTCCGTCTCCTCGACCAGCCGGGTCAGCCTGACGTGGTCGTACATTCCCGCCCCGATGGCGCCGACCACCCCCTCGGCGCGCAGTTCGGCGAGCGCCGGGTAGCCCTCGCGCAGCGCGTCCTCGAAGTGCTCCTCCGCGTCGTGCAGGAGCAGCAGGTCGATCCGGTCCACGCCCATCCGCCGCAGCGAGTCCTCCAGACTGCGCCGGACGCCGTCGCGCGTGAAGTCCCATACCCGGCGGTGGGTGGCGGGCACCATGAAGCCCTCCTTGTCCATCCGGCCGGCGGGATCCTGCGGTACGAGCAGCCGGCCGACCTTCGTCGAGAGCGTCACCCCGTCGCGCGGTCTGCCGTGCAGCAGTTCGCCGGTGCGGCGCTCGGAGTGCCCGATGCCGTAGTGCGGCGAGGTGTCGAAGTAGCGGATGCCGGCGTCCCAGGCGGCCCGCAGGGCGCCCGCCGCCGTCCTGTCGTCCAGCGGTGCGAAGAGCCCGCCGAGCGGACCGCCGCCGAAGCCGAGCTCGGTGATCCGCACGTCGCTCTTCCCGAGCTGGTTCCACCGCATGCGCATGGCCGTCCTCCTGTGGTGAGTCCTGTCGGAGTAGTCCACGGCAGGCGGGCACCGGCGCCAACCGATGTAGGGCATCGCTTAATCGGCGGATTCCGCGACGGCGGTTCACCCGAGGAGGTTCACCAGCACCGGCGGTGTCCGCTCGCCCGCCACCGTCGTCACCGACAGGACCCCGTGCCCCGGCGGCAGCGCGTTCGCCAGGTCCGACGCGGACCAGCGCTCCCGCTGCACCTTCCGTACCGTCACCGACTCCGTCGTCACCGCCGCCCCCGTCACCAGCCGCCGCAGCGAGCGCAGCGCCCGGCGCAGTACGCCCCCTGAGTAGTCCGGCGTGTGCGTGACGTCCCGGGTCTCCACCCACTCCGCGCCCCAGGCCTCGGCGAAGAGGCGGCCGTCCCAGGTGGAGACGCCCGATAGCGCCATCCGGCAGCCCGCCGCAGCCAGCAGCGTGCTGCGCAGGGCCTCCGGCACCTCGTCCATCGAGCGCAGCGACAGCACCACGCCCGCGTGCGCGGTCCGCAGCCGCTGGACGCCCCGGATCGTGCCGGGCGTGACCGTCGCCGACGCGTCGTCCAGCACCAGCGCGGCGAACAGCGAGTGGTCGGCCCGCGCGGGCACCGCGGCCGTGAACTGAGCCAGCACCAGCCGGGCCAGCAGCCGCGACGCCTCCGCGTGGCCGCGCTCCGGCAGATCGATCCGCACCCGCATCGGGTACTCCAGCGCGCGCATGCTGAACTGCCGGCCGCGCCCCGAGGTGTCGAAGAACCGCGCGAACGCCGGGCGGTCCAGCACCGCCAGCCGGTCCGCGAGCAGCGGGCCGACGTCCCCGGCGCGCCCGGCCTGCCGCTCCCGGGCCTCCAGGTCGCGGGCCGCCGCCGCGGGAGCCGCCTCCCGCAGCGCGTCGAAGGCCGCGGGGTCGTGGTCGAGCAGCGCCCGCAGCTCCGGCACCGCAGGGAAGCGGCCGTACGCCCCGGCGTACGCGCCGAGCAGCTGCGCGAGCGCCGTCACGGCCTGGCGGAGGACCACCGGCGTCTCGCCGCCCAGCAGGGCCTCGGCGAGGAGGACGGCCGCCTCGTCCGGGTCGTTGGTGCCGCCGTACAGGTCGAGGTCGTGCGGGGAGCTCTCGTCGCCGATCCGCACCACCACGTCGTACGCCTCGTCCGGGCCGAGCTGCCCCGGCGCGCCGACGGCCACCACGGCCGCCTGGCCGGCGAGGGCCTGCAGGCACAGCGACTCGACGACCGGGGCGACGACCCGCCCCGTCTTCCCCGCCGCGGGCGGCCCGACGACCACCAGCCCCGTGCCCAGCACCCCCGGCTCCAGCGCGATGCCCGCGCCCCGGAAGGCGTGCGGGTTGCGCTGGCTGTCCGGCGCGGTCCCGATGCGCACCTGACCGGTGCGCAGATCGTGCTCGTAGCGGCGTACGGGCAGATCGCGCAGCCCCGACGGATGCGGGCAGGCGGCGGCCCCGTCGTACGTCACGGCGCTGGCGAACGCCTGCTGGCGGGCCGGCTGCGCCTGTACGCCCTGCCAGGCGCGGCCGATCCGGGCGTGGTCGACGTCCGTCATGGTCCCGGACCGCGTGTCGTGCGCGAGCCGCGCGGCGATGTCGGCGAGCCCGGCGGCGCGCAGCTGCGGCCAGTCGGCCGGGTCCTCCTCGGCGGGCTGCTTGGGACCGGCCTCCGCGGGGGGACCCGGGTGCCCGCGCAGCACCTGCGCCCAGTGCCCGAGCCGGGCGAGGGGCCACAGGACGACGAACGCGAGGACGGCGTACACGGCGTAGCTGACCAGGGCGGCGAGATAGCGGTTGTCGCCGCCGCGCAGCCAGCTCTGCGGCAGCAGGGTGAACGCCAGGTCCAGCAGGGGGAGGAAGCCCGTCCAGACGAGGAGCAGCACGAACCCCGCCGCGGCGGCCGTGGTCCACGCGCGGGGGCGCGGCGGCTGCTGTTCGACGTACCGGCGTACGACCTGCTGCCACTGGCCGCCGCGGGCCGCGATCCAGCAGACCAGGACGAAGACCCCCGTGTCGTACAGGCTGCGCGCGATGCCCGCCGCCTTCGGCCGGTCGTCGCCCTCCCACCAGGAGTCCGGTGTCACCCACTCCAGCGGGGCGCGGCGGAAGGGGATCACGCCGTTGCGGTACAGCGACCACACGAACAGGGCGCCCAGCAGCGACAGCAGCGCTCCGCCCAGCAGTTGCCGGTGCGGCAGCCGGTCGGGGTCGTGCGCGGGCCGCGGCGCGTGCCCGAAGCGCCAGATGCCCGGCAGCGCGGCGGGCCGTGGCGTGCGCAGCCAGGTCACGAAGGGATGCGGTGCCGGGGCGGCTCCCCGCTGCCCCGGGATCCCGCCGGGGCCGTCCCCGGCCCCCTGCGCCCGCCAGGGGCGTGACCTGTGCGTACCGTCCGTCGACATGGGGCCAATTTACCTACTGAGGGCGACAGTTACGCCCCGTCACGCGCGGGAGCGCACCGGGTGCTGCGCGTCGGCGGGGGATATCCGAGGGCTTCGCCCCCGGACCCTGTGGGGGAGGTGGTGGGATGGGTGGTCACCGTCGAGGTTGCGGAGGTGATCGCGCGGGGCGTACGGGCTGGTGTCAGGTTTGCGAGGGGTTGGCTGCGGGCCGGGTGGCCGCCGGGTTCTGTCCGCTGGTGCGCAGTCCCGTGGAGGCCGATGGGTCACCGTACTTGGGTGTGCCCTTGACGCCCGGATGGCCCGCGGCGGTTCCCGTGGGCGAGGCCCCGGAGCCCGTCGTCACGCCGAACGCGGCTCCGGCGACACCGCCGACCATCGAGCCCACGGCTCTGCCGATCAACGACCCGGCCGCGGTGCCGATCGCCATACCCGCCGTTCCGCCGACCGTCATGCCTGCCGTGCCGCTGACTGCTGGGGTCTGCTGTCCTCCGAACGCGGAGACCGTTCCGGGGAGTGGCCGCGGACTCGCGATCCCCCCGCCGGCCGGGTGCGCCGGAATGCCGGGTCCGGACGCGGCGGCGGCAGGGTGCGCCGGGACGCCCGGGCCGGATACGCCGCCGAGGACGCCCCCTGGGCGCCGGGTGGAGGGGCCGCCCCCGCCGAGCCTGGGGTACGCCCCGGAAGGCGGCTTACGGCGAAGCCCTCCGAGGGGTACGCCGGCAGGCCCCCCGGTTCCCGGCGCGCCACCCGTGCCCGCCGGGCCGCCCGCGCCCGCGTGGCCGACGCCGGCCGCGCCGCCCATGCCGGCCGTGCCGCCCGCGCCCCCGGCGCGCCACCCGTGGAACATCGCTCCCAGCAGGCCCGGCGCCCCCAGCCCCGCCATCGACACGTACCGTGCGTACGCCTCGTGCGTGAGGCTGTTGAGCCCCGGGTCGAAGCCCTCGCTCACGATCAGCCGGTCCGGCTGATCACCGCACGCCGCACTGAACGCCCGCAGCATGCGCTCGCTGCCCGCCCAGCCGCTCAGCACCGGCAGCACGCAGACCGGGGAGTCCGGCGTCAGATACGGCGCGCTCGGCTCCGGCTCCTGCTCGAGGGCCAGCTCCGCCCCCTCCTCCGTGAGCGCCACCGGCTGGAACGCCACCCGCGACGCCGACAGCGCCGACCGGATGAACTCCCGTACCCGGTCCAGGTCCGCCAGTTGTCCGTGCGGCAGCAGATCCCGGCCCGGCTCGAAGAGCAGCACGGGCCGCGTGCGCAACTCGACGCGTACCTCGCCCAGTTCGGGCAGCCGGCCCAGGAACTGGGCGAAGGGGCTGGACAGATACCGGATCGACAGCCGCTCCGCCAGCCACTCGTCACCCGCCCGCGCGGCCGCGTGCAGCGCCCGGGTGAAGGAGGCGCGCAGCGGCTCCAGCGACTCCCGCCGCACGGCGGACCCGGTGAGGACGGCGTTCAGCTCGGACTGCGCCAGCAACAGGGCGGAGTCCACCACCTGTTCGTGCGCGTCCGCCCGCGCCGACCCGCCGATCACGGCGCTCCGCGGCGTGTGCCGGGCGTCGTCGAGGGCGAGCCGGGCCAGCGCGATCGTGTGCTGCCGCTCCAGCGCGTCCGTGATCCGGGGGAGCTGCTCCAGCAGCATCTGCGTGGCCACGGCCAGCGCCGCGGGGATTCCGTCCGCGGCCACGTCCTCGGTGGAGTAGCTGACCCGCTCGGCGTCCTCCAGCGCCCGCAGCCGCCCGACGAGCGCGGGACGCCGGCCGGACTTCAGCCGGTACCGCGGGTCCGTACCGTCGCCGCGCCCGGTGACGTAGCGCGCGCCCTCCGCGTCGAGGACGCGCCGCGCCACGGCCGTCGTGACGTCGGCGAACCGGGCCAGTTCGGCTCGCGAGAACTCGCCCAGCGCCAGGATCCCACCCAGCACCCGGTACAGCTCCGCCGCCGTCGCGGCGGGCCCGTCGGCGAACTTCCTGGGCACCATGCGGCGTCACCACCGATCACAGCTGGAACGAGAAGACCTTGGACGACGGCTTGCGGGCGTCCGCGGCGACGGGCGGCGGGGCCGTCCAGCGCGCTTGCAGAGCCCGCAGACCGGACAGCAGGTGGGGCACATCCCGGTGCCGGTAGTACTCGGCGAGCAGCGGCCACAGCGCCGCCAGCCGCTCGGCGCGCAGCAGCCCGCTGTGCATCAGCTGGGTGAACTCCTCACGCTCCTGCTGGCGCATCGCCGAGGCGTTGATGGCGAACGACAGTTCGAGGAAGGCGAGTTCGACGTCCGCGCCGGGGCCGGGTCCCGGCATCCGGGCGAGCCGGTGCAGCAGCGCGTGCGCGGCCCACGCCCCCATCGACCGGTGGCCCCAGGCCCGGTCCTGCGGCAGCTCCCGGACCCGGGCCTGGTGCAGCGCGCCCGCGGCCTCCTCGAATCCCGGGCGGCGCAGCTCGGGGAAGTCGTCCTCGGGCAGGTCCACCAGGGGCAGCCCGCCGCGCAGCAGCAGTCGGTAGAGCGTCAGCGCGGCGTAGTCCATCCAGCCCTCCGCGTAGCGTGACGCCGGATCGGGCAGGGTGCGGCTGTCGTCCCACGGGCCCTGCAGCACATGGCAGACGCACTCGTGGAAGATGGCGTACGGCAGGGAGTTGAAGGACAGCAGGTCGAACTCGCCCACGCTGAGCCGCAGCTCCACCCGGGACAGGTCCGGATGCCCGGCCTGGGCGTGGGTGACCGCCGAGCCGGCGAAGGGGGCGAAGGACAGCTCCGGCCGGTTCACGACGTAGATCATGGTGAACTCGGTGCTGTCCTGCAGCCGCGGCGGCGGCTGGGGCAGCAGCTGCCGGTACGCGGCCACCGCCGTGTCCAGCAGCGA
The DNA here is from genome assembly GCF_040680895.1 of Streptomyces sp. NPDC051940. Lineage (NCBI taxonomy): Bacteria > Bacillati > Actinomycetota > Actinomycetes > Kitasatosporales > Streptomycetaceae > Streptomyces > Streptomyces sp. NPDC051940. The sequence continues at coordinate 39,337 of NZ_JBFAXR010000027.1, forward strand.
CTCACACAGCCGCTGCAGCGGATCGGCGGGCTCCGCCGTCAGCACCACCACGCGGGCGTCGATGGTGTCGAACAGCTCGACCAGCCGCTGCCGGTCCGCCGCCGACGCGTAGCCGACGGCGTCGCGCAGGCCACCGGCCAGCCCGTCCAGGAAGTCGGGCAGCGGGGTGCGGTCGACGGCCTCCAGGGCGTAGCGGGTGCGGCCCTCGACCTCGCTCTCCACGGCCCGTACGAGCGCCGTGCAGCCCTGCGCCACCAGCTGCGGCTTGAGGGCGTCGAGCGCCTCGTAGACGACCCACCGCCCCATCAAGGCGTTGCGCACGCTCGGGGCGAGCCGGATCGCGGCCATCTCACCGCTCCCCGCCGTCGTCTCCGGCCTCCGGTACGGACCGGGGCCCGGCATCCCGTACGGCGTCCTCGCCGCGTCTGCCCCGGATCCACGGAAGCACCACGGTGTCCCACAGGGAGGTCAGCGCGTGGTTGGCGGCGGGCGCGAGGGCCACGACGAGGGCGATGTGGGACGCGTCCAGCCCGGCGCCCTCCACCCGGAAGCGGACCGCCTCGCCCGGCGGTACGGCCAGTACGTCCCGCGGCGGCACCCCGTGCGCGGCCACCTCCGCGCGCAGCTCCGCCGACTCCGCCAGCTCCGCCCAGAACGCGGCGACCTCGCGGTCCAGCTCCTCGACGGACAGCGTGCCTCTGCGATACGCGAGTTCCTTGCCGGTCATGACACCCCCCGGGCCGACGACCCACCCCGCACACCAAGCTACTCGCCCCGACCACGCACCGTGACCGCTTCGCCGCGGTTGAGCGCCCCCGGGTCGCGCGGGCTCCGCACTTGGGGTCCGTACGCGGGTGGGTGACCACGTCGGAGGCGTCCCTTGGACAGCGTGGACAACGCGACACGGCCGATCCCTACCGATCGGAGCATGCCCAGCGGGCGCGCGGGCACCTAGCCTGCACCGTAGAAACCCCCTTTGTCCGTCCCTCTCGAGGAGCGCTCATGACCAGCATCCCCGCCGCCGCAGGCAGTGGCGGCCCCTCGCTCCCCCAGGAGCGCCGTCTCGTCACCGCCATCCCGGGCCCGAAGTCGCAGGAGCTGCTCGCCCGTAAGCAGGCCGCCGTGGCGAACGGCGTCGGTGTGACGCTGCCCGTGTTCACCGCCCGCGCCGGCGGCGGCATCCTCGAGGACGTCGACGGCAACCGGCTCATCGACTTCGGCTCCGGCATCGCCGTGACCTCCGTCGGCAACAGCGCCGAGGCCGTCGTACGCCGCGCCACCGAGCAGCTGCAGGACTTCACCCACACCTGCTTCATGGTCACCCCCTACGAGGGCTACGTCGAGGTCGCCGAGGCCCTCGCCGAGCTGACCCCCGGCGACCACGCCAAGAAGTCCGCGCTGTTCAACTCCGGCGCCGAGGCCGTCGAGAACGCCGTGAAGATCGCCCGCGCGTACACCAAGCGCCAGGCCGTCGTGGTCTTCGACCACGGCTACCACGGCCGGACCAACCTCACGATGGCGCTGACCGCCAAGAACATGCCGTACAAGCACGGCTTCGGCCCGTTCGCCCCCGAGGTCTACCGCGTCCCGGTCGCCTACGGCTACCGCTGGCCGACCGGCCCGGAGAACGCCGGCCCCGAGGCCGCCGCGCAGGCCATCGACATGATCAGCAAGCAGGTCGGTGCCGACAACGTCGCCGCGATCATCATCGAGCCGGTCCTCGGCGAGGGCGGCTTCATCGAGCCCGCCAAGGGCTTCCTCCCGGCGATCGCGCAGTACGCCAAGGACAACGGCATCGTCTTCGTCGCCGACGAGATCCAGTCCGGCTTCTGCCGTACGGGCCAGTGGTTCGCCTCCGAGGACGAGGGCATCGTCCCGGACCTGATCACCACCGCCAAGGGCATCGCCGGCGGTCTGCCGCTGGCCGCCGTCACCGGCCGCGCCGAGATCATGGACGCCGCGCACGCGGGTGGCCTCGGTGGCACCTACGGCGGCAACCCGGTGGCCTGCGCCGCCGCGCTCGGCTCCATCGAGACGATGAAGGAGCTGGACCTCAACGCCGCGGCGAAGCGGATCGAGGCGGTCATGAAGGGGCGGCTGACCGCTCTGCAGGAGAAGTACGACGTGATCGGCGACGTGCGGGGGCGCGGGGCGATGATCGCGGTCGAGCTGGTGAAGGACCCTGTGACGAAGGAGCCTCACCCGGAGCTGACCGGGGCGGTCGCCAAGGCGTGTCACGCGGCGGGGCTCATCGTGCTCACGTGCGGTACGTATGGGAATGTGCTGCGGTTCCTGCCGCCGCTCGTGATCGGGGAGGACCTTCTGAACGAGGGCCTCGACATCATCGAAGAGGCGTTTGCCGCGCAGCTCTGAGGTGTGCGTGGGGTGCCCCCGCGGCGGTCTGGTTGCGTACCGCTGCGGGGGCTTCGCCCCCGGGCCCCCGAATCGGCGCTTCGCGCCTCTGGCCTCAAACGCCGGCCGGGCTGTGTCGGCGCTTCGCGCCTCGGCCTCAAACGCCGGCCGGGCTGTATCGGCGCTTCGCGCCTCTGACGCCGGCCGGGCTTGAGTGGTGCTTCGTGCCTCAAGCCCGGGCGGCGTTTGGTTTGTCTATGCCGGCTCGCCCCGCCACTCGCCGCCCTGGCGGTCTGCCCAGCGGGCTACTGACGGGGCCGACAGGCCCGCGGCCAGGAACAGGACGATCAGGACCAGCCAGCCGCGTGCACCGAACGCCAGTACCGTCGCGGTGAACAGGGCCGGGCAGAGCATGACCGCCGCGGAGAAGCCCGAGGCGAAGACGCCCTGGTACACGCCCTGGGAGCGACGGTCGGCCAGGGCGTAGCCCAGCGTCCAGCTCGCGCCCTGCTGCAGCACCTCGGTGGCGATCTGCGCGAGCATGCCCAGCACGATGAACACCGCCGCCGCCCACACCCCCGCACCGGCCGCCGCCGCCCACAGCGCGCAGGCGGCCGCCATCGTGAAACCGGCCCAGCGGGTGACCCGCGCGGCCCGCGGGCCGTCCACGGAGAGCCGGGACGCGGGGATCTGGAACAGGGCGACCAGGACGCAGTTGAGCACCATCACGGCCGCGTAGATCCAGGTCGGGGCGTCGGTGTACTCCGCCATCCAGAGCGGGAGTCCCGCCTCGATCAGCGTGAACTGCATCGCGAAGACGCCCATGATGACCGTCATCGTGAAGAACGGCAGGTCGCGCACCGCCTTCCAGCGGTCCTCCTTCCCGGCCGGCGGCGTCTCGGCCGCGGCCGCCAGCTCGCGGTCCTTGGGCACCCGCGACAGCAGGACGGGGGCGAGCAGCAGGGAGACGGCGTTCACCGTGATCAGCGCGCGGAAGACGGGCGCGGAGTCGAGCTGCAGGGCGACACCGCCGAGGGTGGTGCCGACGGCCATCGACACGTTGGTGAGCATCCGCAGGTAGGCGCGGCTCTCGGTGCGGGCGTGCGCCGGGATGATGACCGCCATCCAGGTCGAGTTGGCGGTGTGCACCGTGCCCCAGCCGACGCCGACGACGGTCGTGGCGATCAGGAAGCCCGGCACCGAGTCGACCAGCAGGTAGGAGAGGATGCCGAGTCCCGTCCAGGCGTAGGCGGCGGAGTAGACATAGCGCGCCCCGTACTTGTCGCACAGGCGTCCCGCCGGGATCCCGGAGAGGATCGAGCCCACACCGCTGAGCGTCAGACCGTAACCGACAGCCGTCACCCCGAGCCCCACGACCTGCGAGAAGTACAGGGCGTTGACAGCGATGAGGAGACCGCCGCCGAAGCGGGTCAGCAGGGTGTTGACCGCGAGCTGGCGGAGGACCGGGTCGACCGGCCACCACCCTCTGAGCAGCGGCGTTTCGTCGGATGAGGCAGGTGAGTCCGCTGAGGCGGCAGTACCGGGCGGGGCGCTTGTCATGTGCCGACAGTAGAAAGCGCCCCACCGGTCGAACGAACGGGTTTATTCACGTCATAGAGTCGGTAATGGGGAGGGATCGGCGTGACGTGTGGGACACCTCACGCTGATCGCCGGCCCCTCCCCGCCGCCCTCAGCGGATCGGCCTGCGCACGTTCTCCTTCTCCGACGGCCCCGGCGTCGCGTCCGCGATCCACGGCCCGTCGCCGGACTGGTCCACGATGCCCTGCTCGAGCCAGGTGTACGCCCCGTCCAGCACGCCCTTGACGACCTTGCGGTCCAGGTCGTCGGTGTTGGTCCAGAGCCGGCCGAAGAGCTCCTCCACCCGGATCCGCGACTGCCGGCAGAACGCGTCCGCCAGCTCGTACGCCTGCTTGCCGTGCTCCCCGTCGCGCCGCAGCAGCTCCGCCCGTACGCACGAGGCGCTCATCGCGAACAGCTCCGCGCCGATGTCCACGATCCGCCCGAGGAAGCCCTGCTTGGTCTCCAGCCGCCCCTGCCACCGGGACATGCCGTAGAAGGTCGACCGGGCCAGCTTGCGGGCGGTGCGCTCGACGTACCGCAGATGGACGGCGAGGTCGACGTGGCCCTTGGGGTGGAACTGGTTGTACATGCCGGGCACCTGGCCGGGACCGGCCACCAGCTTGGGCAGCCAGCGGGCGTAGAACGCGCCCGCCTTGGCGCCCGCCCGCGCCTTGTCGGACAGTGCCTTCTCCGGGTCGATCAGATCGCCGGCGACCTTCAGATGGGCGTCGACGGCCTCGCGGGCGGTGGCCAGGTGCATGATCTCCGTGGAGCCCTCGAAGATCCGGTTGATGCGCAGATCGCGCAGCACCTGCTCGGCGGGTACGGCGCGCTCGCCGCGCGCGGCGAGGGAGGCGGCCGTCTCGTAGCCGCGGCCGCCGCGGATCTGCACCAGCTCGTCGGCCATCAGGCTCGCCATCTCGGACGCGAACAGCTTGGCCAGCGCCGCCTCGATCCGGATGTCGTTGCGGTCCTCGTCGGCCATCTGCGAGGACAGGTCCAGGACCGCCTCCAGGGCGAAGGTGGTCGCCGCGATGAAGGCGATCTTCGATCCGACCGCCTCGTGCTTGGCGATCGGCCGGCCCCACTGCTCGCGGGCCGCGCCCCATTCGCGGGCGATCTTCAGACACCACTTGCCGGCGCCGGTGCACGACGCGGGCAGCGAGAGGCGGCCGGTGTTGAGCGTGGTGAGCGCGATCTTCAGGCCGGCGCCCTCGGGGCCGATCCGGTTGGCGGCCGGGACACGAACCCGGTGGAAGCGGGTGACGCCGTTCTCCAGCCCGCGCAGGCCCATGAAGGCGTTGCGGTTCTCCACGGTGACGCCGGGGTCGGAGCCCTCGACGACGAAGGTCGTGATGCCGCCCTTGTGGCCCTCCGACTTCGGGACCCGTGCCATCACCACGAGGAGGTCGGCGACCACGCCGTTGGTCGTCCACAGCTTGACGCCGTCGATGACGTAGTCGTCGCCGTCCGGGACGGCCGTCGTCGCCATCCGCGCCGGGTCGGAGCCGACATCCGGCTCCGTGAGCAGGAAGGCCGAGATGTCGGTACGGGCGCACCGCGGCAGGAACTTCTCCTTCTGCTCCTCGGTGCCGAACAGCTTCAGCGGCTGCGGTACGCCGATCGACTGGTGGGCCGAGAGCAGGGCGCCGACCGCCGGGTTCGCGGAGCCGACCAGGGCCAGGGCCTTGTTGTAGTAGACCTGGGTGAGGCCGAGACCGCCGTACTTCGTGTCGATCTTCATGCCGAGGGCGCCCAGCTCCTTCAGCCCGTTGATCGTCTCGTCGGGGATCCGCGCGTCCCGCTCGATGAGGGCGTTGTCGACGCGGGTCTCGCAGAAGTCGCGGAGCTTGGCGAGGAACTCCTCGCCGCGCTTGGCGTCCTCGTCCGCCGGTACGGGGTGCGGGTGGATCAGGTCGAGTCGGAAGCGTCCCAGGAACAGTTCCTTGGCGAAGCTGGGCTTGCGCCAGTCCTGTTCCCGGGCCGCTTCCGCGACCTGTCGGGCTTCCTTCTCTGACACGTTTCTGGTTGATCCAGTCGCGGGCTGGGCCATGAGGGACTCACCTCGGACGCCACGGGGATTCTCGCCGACGGGTTACCGGAGAGTGCTACTCGTCCGTATGTACCCGATTCGGGGAGATCCGACCAGCCCGCGCGCACCATTGGGGTGTCAGCCGGCCATCCTGGCCCGGCAGGTGTCCCGGATCTTGTAGAAGTACGACAGGTACGACGCGTGGTACGACGCGCTGGTGATCCGCACCATGGCCTCGTCCGCCGACCGCAGCGCCGAGCCGATCCAGTTGTGGCTGCCGGTGTAGACACGCGGGGTGATGTCCCCGCCGTAGTCGCCGTCGATCATCCAGAACTTGGTGTGCGTACGGACGTCGATACCCGGCCCGTTGCTGAAGTTGCAGTACAGGTGCTGGATCCCCGCGCCGTCCAGGATCGTGGTGACCGTCGAGTCGGTGCCGCTGTACACGATGTCCACCCAGCAGCCCTGCGCCCGCTTCTCCGCCAGCTTGGACGCCACCTGCTTGCGCGAGCCCAGGAACGACCACATCACGACCCTGATGTCGGTCTGGTGCCGCAGCCCGTCCGTGCCGGTGTAGGCGCAGGAGACCTCGTCCAGCGCGTTGACGACGGTGTCGGACGCGCCGTTGTAGTAGTTCGGGTCGGCGCGCGGGAAGAAGAAGGCGCGGTACGTGGAGCCGGTGGGCGTGGACCGGTAGTAGGAGTTGTTCCCGGCGGCCAGGTAGCGCAGCCGCCGCAGATCGTCGTGGTACGTGGCGTACCCGTCGTACACGGTCGCGTCCACGAAGGTCACGGAGTCGTTGTAGGACTCCTTCTTGTACCAGTCGTTGAGGTTGGACGAGGTCTGGAAGACCACCTTGGAGTAGCTGGTCCCGTCGTCGAACGGCCCGATCTTCGAGAAGACGAAGAACTTGTTGTGGTTGTACGCGGGAGAGGGCGGCGGCGTCGCCGCGCAGCCGCGGGAGACGTCGTCCACCCCGTCGTCGTCCTCGAACTTGTCGTCGCACACCACGATCCAGGAGGCCGCGGTGTCCGTCGTGCCGAGCGCGCTCCTCAGCGAGAGATAGGCGGCGCTGCCCTTCTCGGAGGTGTTGTCGTCGACGATGAGCTTGACCGCGACCCCGCGCTGCGCGGCGGCGATCAGCGCGTCGGCCACGCCGGTGTCCTCCAGCTCCAGCACCGAGCCTCGGATCGTCTGCCCGGCGGGCGTCGCGTCGATCAGGTCGACCAGCTGGGTGAACACCGCGGACTGCTGGGCCGCGGACCCCAGCGGGTCGTTGAACACGGGCCCGTTGACCACGGGTTTGGTGACGGCCGCCGCGGGGCTCGCGGTGCCCACGAGCAGCGTGCCGAGCAGGGACAGGAGTACGACAGCGAGCCCGGTCCGCCGGGCTGCGCTCTTCCCCCTCATCCAGAACTCCCTTCGCGGGTACGGAGATCGGTCGGGGGAACCCTAGGGGCGGAACCGTTGTTTTGTCAGGGGCGCGACATTCGGTACGCGGTGAGCGCGATCCGCTCCCCGCCGTCCGCGCGCTGCGCCATCAGCAGCAGACCGCCCTGGCGCAGCAGATGGAACGCCGTCTGCGGACGCGTGCCCGCCGGTCCGACGTCCGGCAGCGTGCCCGCCAGGGACGGCCGCCCGTCGGCGAGCCCGATCGCGGTGAAGCACGGATGCGCGGGGGAGGCGCCCTGGCAGCCGGCCACGACCGCCCGGCCGGCGTCGGTGCCCAGCAGGGTCGCGACGGGGTCGTGGGTGTACGTCCACAGCTGGCGCCGGGAGGTCAGGTCGTACGCCGCGACGCCGTCGTTCGTGCGGACGGCGAGCAGGAAGGCGTCGACGAACCAGTAGTTGCGCAGCGGCGCGAAGTCCCGGGCGTCCACCGCGTCCACCAGCCGCACCCCGGGGCCGCCGACGGCGCCGTACACCTCCATCCGGCGGTCGCCGCGGACCGTGCCCAGCACGAGGGTGAGCGGCTCGTCCGCCACCACCGCCTCGACCAGCGTTCCGGCCGGCACCGGCTCGTTCCACAGCCGGCGCCCGGATCCCGCGGCGTAGACGGTGATCCGCCGGTCCCCGGCGCAGGTCTCGCCGAGCACCACGTGCGCCGAGCTGTACGCCGCCGAGTCCAGCGCGCAGCCCGGCACCGGTGTGACCGGGGCCAGGGGGCGGCCGTCGGTCAGGGCGAAGCGCAGCACGCGGCTGTCGCGCGCGTCCCGGTCGCGCAGGCCCAGGGCCACGCCCGTCAGGCCCGCGGACGGCGGCTGCCAGTCCCGGCCGGTGATCTGCTCCACGTCGCGCTGCCAGCGCACGACGCCGGTCGCGGCGTCCAGCAGCTCCAGCCGCGTGCAGCCGCGGCCGCGCATCAGGTACTGGACGGCGCCCGCGCCGTCGCTGCCGGCCGTGGGGGAGACCCCGCAGATGCCCTCGGCCCCGGGTGGGAGCGGACGCTGCCAGGCGGTCCGGCCGTCGTCGATCCGGTATCCGGTCAGCGTGTCGCCGTACCGCAGCACGACGGTGTCACCCGCCGACCAGAGCACCGCGGGCAGCCGGCTCTGCGGCTCCTCCCGGGTCCACAGCCGGTCCAGGGCGTGGGACGGCGGGCGGCGCGGCTCGGACCGGAACTGGTCGCCGATGTCCTCGAAGCCGCCGTTGACCAGCCAGAGCACGGCCGCGAGGGCGGCCAGCAGCCGCAGCAAGGTCCGACGACGCGCCATGGCATCCCCCGAGTGCCGTGCCGGGAGCACCGCCCCGGCGCCCCGGCAACGGAGGGTACCCGCGCCGGCGCCCCGCGAACACAGCGCGGCCGGGAGGCAGTTGACCGCCTCCCGGCCGCGCCGGTGGTCGCTGCGGCGGCGGCGCCGTCAGGCGTGCCGCCGCTACCGCGCCGTTCTCAGAGGTCCAGGCCCGTGAGGACCATGACCCGCTCGTAGGTGTAGTCGTCCATCGCGAACCGCACGCCCTCGCGGCCGACGCCGGACTGCTTGACGCCGCCGTACGGCATCTGGTCCGCGCGGTACGACGGGACGTCGCCGACGATCACGCCGCCGACCTCCAGCGCGCGGTGCGCGCGGAACGCGGTCTGCAGATCGTGGGTGAACACACCCGCCTGCAGGCCGTACTTGGAGGCGTTGGCGGCGGCGAAGACGGCGTCCGTGCCGTCGGCCCGCTGCAGCGTGAGGACCGGACCGAAGACCTCCTCGCAGGAGATCGTCACCTCGCCCGGCACCTCGGCCAGCACGGTCGGCGCGTACGAGGCGCCCTCGCGCTTGCCGCCGGTGAGCAGCTTCGCGCCGGCCGCCACGGCCTCGTCCACCCAGGACTCGACCCGCTTGGCGGCGTCCTCGCTGACCAGCGGGCCGACGTCGGTGGCCGCGTCCGAGGGGTCACCGGTGACCTGAGCCTCCACCGCCGCGACGACCTTCGGCACCAGCCGGTCGTACACCGAGGCGTCCGCGATCACGCGCTGCACGGAGATGCAGGACTGGCCGCCCTGGTAGTTGGAGAAGGTGGCGATGCGCTGCGCCGCCCAGTCCAGGTCCGCCTCCGAGGACCAGTCGTCCAGCACCAGCGCCGCGCCGTTGCCGCCCAGCTCCAGCGTGCAGTGCTTGCGCGGTACGGAGTCCAGGATCTGGTAGCCGACCTTGTCGGAGCCCGTGAAGGAGATGACCGGCAGCCGCTCGTCCTGCACGAGGGCCGGCATCCTGTCGTTGGCGACGGTCAGCACCGACCAGGAACCGGCGGGCAGGTCCGTCTCCGCGAGCAGCTCACCCAGCAGCAGCGCCGACAGCGGGGTCGCCGGAGCGGGCTTCAGGATGATCGGCGTACCGACGGCGATGGCCGGGGCCACCTTGTGGGCGCAGAGGTTCAGCGGGAAGTTGAACGGCGCGATGCCGAGCACCGGGCCCTTGGGGAAGCGGCGGGTGAGCGCGAGGCGCCCCACGCCGCCGGCGTCGGTGTCCAGTCGCTGGGCGTCGCCGGCGTTGAAGCGGCGGGCCTCCTCGGCGGCGAAGCGGAACACGGACACCGCGCGGCCGACCTCGCCGCGGGCCCACTTGACGGGCTTGCCGTTCTCGGCGGAGATCAGCTGGGCGATCTCCTCGGTGCGCTCCGCCAGCCGCTTCGAGACGTGGTCCAGCGCGGCGGCCCGGACGTGCGCCGGGGTGGCGGCGAACTCGTCCGCCACCGCGTGGGCCGCGGCGACGGCCTCCTCGACCTGCGCGTCGGTCGGGACGCTGACGCTGCCGACCGGGCGGCCGTCCCACGGCGAGGTGACGTCGAGGGTGTCGTCGCCGGTGGCCTGACGGCCGGCGAGCCAGAACGGGTGCGGGGCAGTCACGGTGTCCCTCCGGGGGGCTAAGGAACGCGGTTCGGTTCTCCTGCCCACCGTAGGCGGTCGCAGGGCGCGGCGCTGTTGTCCCTCACGTCCCACTGGGGGTCTCCGATACGCCGAAACGGCCACAGCGGTCGGGAGTACGTGGACGGGCGGGCCGCTGTCAGGAGGACGCGGACGCGCTGGTCGCCTTCAGGGCGAGCCAGAGCTCCATCCGTACGTCCGGATCGTCCAGGGACCGACCGAGGATCTCCTCCACCCGCCGCATCCGGTAGCGCAGCGTGTGGCGGTGTACGCCCAGGTCGGCGGCCGCCGCGTCCCACTGCCCGTGCCGGGAGAGCCATGCCCGCAGGGACTCCACCAGATCGCCCCGGCCGGTCGCGTCGTGCTCGCGCAGCGCCCGCAGCAGCCCGTCCGCGAACGCCTGCACCGCGTCGTCGCCCAGCAGCGGCAGCACCGACCCGGCGGCCAGGTCCTCGTGCTCCACCAGCACCCGCCCGCGCCGCCGGGCGACGGACAGGGCCTGCTCGGCCTGCTTGTACGCGGCCGGTACGGCGGCGGGCCCGGCGGGCGCCGAGACGCCCACCGTCAGCGGCAGCGGCGTACGGGCGGCAGCGGCGCGCGCCCCGCCGGGCGGGCCGACGGATCCGGGGTACTGGACCTCGATCAGCGCGGCGTGCTCCTCCGCGGCCCGCGCCACGGCACCGCTGTCGGCGGCGAGCACCAGCAGCCGGCCGCGGTCGGGCACCGCGAGCACGGGCTCCCCGGCGGTGAGCGCGGCGGTCTGCAGGGCGTCGGCCAGCTCGGCGAGGGGGTCGCCGTCGGCCTCCGGCTCCGTCGCCTCGGCGACGATCAGCCGCAGCGGGGCGTCGAGCAGCCCGGAGTACAGCTGCCCGGCGACGGCCTGGGCGTGCCCCGGATGCCCGGAGAGCAGCAGCCGCAGCACCGCGGTGCCCAGCCGCTCCTCCGCGGCCTGGAAGGACTGCGAGCGCTCGGCGGTGAGGGTGAGCAGCGCGACGGCGGCGTGCACGGCGTAGCGGGCGGCGGTGCCGAGGGCGGCGTCGGTGCCCACGGCGAGGACGCCGCAGCAGCGCCGTCCGGAGCCGAGGCTCTGCAGTTCGACGCGGTCCTCGTTCCCGTCGCCCGCGGACTCGCCGGCCACGACCGCGCTGGCCGGCGCGGGCCGGTCCCGCAGCCGCTCGACGTCGGCGGTGAGGCGCTGGGCCCGGGCGAGGGCCCAGTCCGGTGCGGCGGCGACGAGGGCGCCGCTGGTGTCGTACAGGGCGGCCCAGCCGCCGAGGTGCGCGGCCAGCCGCGCCACGACGGCGTCCTGGCCCCCGGCGCCCAGGGCGGCGCGGGTGAGGTCGCGCTGGGCCTCGAAGCCGGCCGTGACGGCCTGGTACTGGTCCGCGGAGATGGCGGCGGAGACGGCCTTGGAGATGGCGATGAACGGCGTGGTGCGCGGGACCTCCAGCAGCGGCAGCCCGGCCTCGTCGGCGGCCGTGACGAGGGCCTCCGGCACGGCGTCCAGATTGACCCCGACGCCGAACCCGAGCCCGACGACACCGGCGTCCGTGAGCCGCTTGACGTACCGCCGCATGGCGTCGAGGTCGTCGACGCCGAGCTTCATCCCCGTGGTGAGGAGCAGCTCCCCGCCCTCCAGATACGGCACCGGGTCGATGAGCTCGCTGGTGTGCGCCCAGCGCACCTCGGCCTCCAGCCGGTGGGCACCGGCGAGCACGCCCAGCTTGAGGGCGGAGTGGTGGACGAGTGAGGAGAGCGTGGGCATGGCACCTTTTCCGCCTTCGGCGGGTCGATTTCGAACGGACCCTGCTTATCGCCGTCGCGTACGAACGGCCACGGTCAATTCTGCCTTACCGGCGGACCCGGGTGCGCCGCGGGCCCGGGTCCCCGGCAGCGCGCCCGGGAAGCCGGATCCGCCGGCGCCCACCGCTGCGATCCGCCGGCCGGGTACCGCCGTGAAAGCCGGACGCCCCGGCCCCCGCCCCCGAAGGGGCAGGGACCGGGGCGCCGGTCCGACGGACGGGACGGGGGTCAGCCGCGCGGCTTCTCCCGCATCTCGTAGGTGGCGATGACGTCGTCCACCTTGATGTCGTTGAAGTTGCCGAGGTTGATACCGCCCTCGAAGCCCTCGCGGATCTCGGTGACGTCGTCCTTGAAGCGGCGCAGGCCCTCGATGTTGAGGTTCTCCGCCACGACCTTGCCGTCACGGATGAGGCGCGCCTTGGTGTTACGGCGGACCTCGCCCGAGCGGATGAGGACACCGGCGATGTTGCCCAGCTTGGACGAGCGGAAGACCTCGCGGATCTCCGCCGTACCGAGCTCGACCTCTTCGAACTCCGGCTTCAGCATGCCCTTCAGGGCCGCCTCGATCTCCTCGATCGCCTGGTAGATGACCGAGTAGTACTTGACCTGGACACCCTCGCGCTCGGCCATCTGCGTCGCACGCCCCTCGGCGCGGACGTTGAAGCCGATGACGACGGCGTCGGAGCCCATGGCCAGGTTGATGTCGGACTCCGTGACCGCACCGACACCGCGGTGCAGGACGCGGATCTCGACCTCGTCCTCGCCGACCTCGAGCTGCATGAGCGCGGACTCGAGGGCCTCGACGGAACCGGACGCGTCACCCTTGATGATCAGGTTCAGCGACTGGATCTCGCCGGCCTTGAGGATCTTGTCCAGGTCCTCGATGTTGACCCGGCGGACCCGCTTGGCGAAGGCCGCGTTGCGCTCGCGCGCCGCACGCTTCTCGGCGATCTGGCGGGCCGTACGGTCCTCCTCGACCACGAGGAAGTTGTCGCCGGCACCCGGCACGTTCGTCAGACCCAGGACCAGCGCCGGGGTCGACGGACCCGCCTCCTCCAGCGCGTTGCCCTTGTCGTCGATGAGCGCACGGACACGGCCGTACGCGTCACCCGCGACGATCGTGTCGCCGACCCGCAGCGTGCCTCGCTGGACGAGGACCGTCGCCACGGCGCCGCGGCCGCGGTCGAGGTGGGCCTCGATCGCGATGCCCTCCGCGTTCTGGTCCGGGTTGGCCCGCAGGTCCAGCGCGGCGTCCGCGGTCAGGACCACGGCCTCCAGCAGCGAGTCGATGTGCAGACCCTGCTTGGCGGAGATGTCGACGAACATCGTGTCGCCGCCGTACTCCTCGGCCACCAGGCCGTACTCGGTCAGCTGACCGCGCACCTTGGTCGGGTCCGCGCCCTCGACGTCGATCTTGTTGACGGCGACGACGATCGGCACGTCCGCGGCCTTGGCGTGGTTGAGCGCCTCGACCGTCTGCGGCATGACGCCGTCGTTGGCCGCGACCACGAGGATCGCGATGTCGGTCGACTTCGCACCACGGGCACGCATGGCGGTGAACGCCTCGTGACCCGGGGTGTCGATGAAGGTGATGCGGCGCTCTTCGCCGTTGACCTCGGTCGTCGCCTGGTAGGCGCCGATGTGCTGGGTGATGCCGCCGGCCTCACCCTCGATGACGTTGGTCTTGCGGATCGCGTCGAGCAGTCGCGTCTTACCGTGGTCGACGTGACCCATGACGGTCACCACCGGCGGACGCGAGGCCAGGGCCTCCTCGCCGCCCTCGTTCTCGCCGAACTCGATGTCGAAGGACTCGAGCAGCTCGCGGTCCTCCTCCTCCGGGCTGACGATCTGGACGACGTAGTTCATCTCCTCGCCGAGCAGCGTGAGCGTCTCGTCGGAGACCGACTGGGTCGCGGTGACCATCTCGCCCAGGTTGAACATCACCTGGACCAGCGACGCCGGGTTGGCGTTGATCTTCTCCGCGAAGTCGGTCAGGGACGCGCCGCGGGAGAGACGGACCGTCTCGCCCTTGCCGCGCGGGAGCATCACGCCGCCGATGGACGGGGCCTGCATGGCCTCGTACTCCTGGCGCCGCTGCCGCTTCGACTTGCGGCCACGACGCGCCGGACCGCCGGGACGGCCGAAGGCGCCCTGCGTGCCACCACGGCCACCGGGACCGCCGGGACGGCCGCCGAAGCCCGGACGGCCACCGCCGCCGGGACCGCCGAAGCCGCCACCGCCGCCGCCACCACCGGGACGGCCGGCGAAGCCGCCGCCACCGCCGCCGGGACGGGCACCGGCACCGGGACCCGCGGGACGGCCCTGGAAGCCGCCGCCACCGGGACGACCGCCGCCGCCACCGCCACCGGGACGACCGCCGGGACCGCCACGGCCGGGACCGCCGCCGGGGCGGGCGCTCGGCGCGGGGCGCTGCGGCATCATGCCGGGGTTCGGGCGGGGACCGCCCGGACGGGGACCGGGGGACGCGGCGCCGCCCTGCGGGCGGGGCATGCCGCCCGGGGTCGGACGTGCGCCGCCCTGGGGACGGGGACCGCCCTGGCCGGCGCCTTCGGGGCGGGGTCCGCCCGGACGCTGACCGGCCGGTCGCGGCGACTGCGGGCGGGCCATGCCGGTGGAGCCACCGGACGTGAACGGGTTGTTGCCCGGACGGGGACCCGCCGGACGTGCGCCACCGGGACGCGGACCGCCCGGACGCTGGGCGGCACCCTGCTGGCCGCCGCCCTGCTGGCGCGGCTGGGCCGGGCCGGGACGGGCGCCACCGGAACGCGGACCACCGGGCGCGGCGGCCTGCGGCCGCTCGGCCGGAGCCGCCGGCGGGGCCGTGAACTCGGGCGCGGCCGGGGCGGGACGCGCGGGCGTCGCCGGGGCCGGCTTGGGACCCGGGCGCGGGCCCGGGGCGGGGGCTGCACCCGTGGTGGGCGCGGCCTTGGACGCGACGGCGTCGGCCGCCGTCGGAGCTGCAGGGGCAGCCTTCTTCGCCGGGCCCGGAGTGGGGGCACCCGGTCGCGGGGCTGCGGGGGCCGCGGCGCCACCCGGACGGGGGGCCGCAGCGGTCTTCTTGGCGGGGGCGGCCGGCCGCTTCGCGGCAGCCTTCTTGGTGGCGGGAGAGCCATTGCCCGCCTGGAATGCGTCAGTCAGTTTCCGTACAACCGGCGCCTCGATAGTCGAGGACGCCGAGCGGACGAATTCGCCAAGTTCTTGGAGCTTGGCCATCACGACCTTGCTCTCGACTCCGAACTCCTTGGCGAGCTCGTATACCCGGACCTTAGCCACATCGCTCCTTCTGGTCCGGGGTGTCCGCCGGACCTTCGCTACTTCTGCATGGGCGTACTCATCGCGTACTCATCGAGTGCTCATCGCAATCTCGACCTACTTCCAACTCGCGAGGTACCGACCGCGCGGGGGATCCGCGCGGTGCTCTTACGGTGTTTCTGCCGCCTCGGCCAGAAACGCGGTCAGCGCCTCGGTGCCGAGCGGGCCACCGGCCTTGAAGGCCCGGTTGAACGCCCGGCGGCGGACCGCCAGGTCAAGGCATGCCTTGGCGGGGTGCAGATAGGCACCCCGGCCGGGCAGCGTACCGCGAGGATCGGGGACGCAGGCGTCCTCGGCTCTCGCCACACGCAGCAGGCCGTCTTTCGCCGCTCGCTCCCGGCAGCCCACGCAGGTGCGTTCTGGGCGCGCTCGGGCGTGCGTCCGGCCAGACACGTTTAAGTCTACCTCCCCGGCGAGACCTCACCCCTCCGGGGGGGAGATCGAACGGTTGTCCCTCATTTGTACACCGCCGGGGGCGGCCCGACCGGCGTCAGTCGGCGGTCTCGGTGTCCGGGCGGATGTCGATCCGCCAGCCCGTCAGCCGGGCGGCGAGGCGGGCGTTCTGGCCCTCCTTGCCGATCGCCAGCGACAGCTGGTAGTCCGGGACGGTCACCCGCGCCGACCGCGCGGCGAGGTCGACGACCTCGACCTTCGTCACCCGAGCGGGTGACAGCGCGTTCGCGACGAGCTCCGCCGGATCGTCCGACCAGTCGACGATGTCGATCTTCTCGCCGCCCAGCTCGGCCATCACGTTGCGGACCCGGCCGCCCATCGGACCGATGCAGGCGCCCTTGGCGTTCAGCCCGGAGCGCGTCGAGCGGACGGCGATCTTCGTCCGGTGCCCCGCCTCGCGGGCGATCGCGGCGATCTCCACCGAGCCGTCCGCGATCTCCGGAACCTCCAGCGCGAAGAGCTTCTTCACCAGGTTCGGATGGGTCCGCGACAGCGTCACGGACGGCCCGCGCACGCCCTTCGCCACCCGGACGACGTACGTCCGCAGCCGCGTGCCGTGCGAGTACTCCTCACCCGGGACCTGCTCCTGCACCGGCAGGATCGCCTCGAGCTTGCCGATGTCGACCAGCACGTTGTGCGGGTCCTTGCCCTGCTGGACCACGCCGGTCACGACGTCGCCCTCACGCCCGGCGTACTCGCCGAACGTGACCTCCTCCTCGGCGTCCCGCAGCCGCTGCAGGATGACCTGCTTGGCGGTGGTCGCCGCGATCCGGCCGAAGCCGGTCGGGGTGTCGTCGAACTCGCGGGGCTCCTGGCCCTCCGGCACGTCCTCGTCGTCCTCGACGGCCCACACGGTCACATGGCCGTTGTTCTTGTCCAGCACCACGCGGGCGCGGTGCCGGCTGCCCTCGGTGCGGTGGTAGGCGATCAGGAGGGCCGACTCGATGGCCTCGACCAGCAGGTCGAAGGAGATCTCCTTCTCCCGCACCAAACCGCGCAGGGCGCTCATGTCGATGTCCACGGCTACGCCTCCTCGCCCTTCTCTTCGTCGTTCTTGCGGTTGAACTCGACCTCGACCCGGGCCTTGTCGATCTCCGTGTAGGCCAGCCGGCGGGGCTTGGACTTGCGTCCCTTGACCCCCTGCACCTCGGTGTCCAGGCCGTCCTCGTCCACGCCGAGGATCCGCGCGACGATCTCCTCGCCGCCGGCCTCCTTGGTCAGCCTGGCCCGCATCAGCCGGCCCAGGGCGCGCTCGAAGTGGCGCGGCTCCTTCAGCGGCCGCTCGGCGCCGGGGGACCCGACCTCCAGCTCGTACGGGGCCTCGCCCATCACGCCCGTCTCGTCGAGTTTCTCCGACACGGCACGGCTCAGCTCGGCGCACGCGTCGAGATCCACACCGTCCTCGGAGTCCACGACGACCCGCAGGATGCGCTTCCGCCCCACCGTGGCGACCTCGAGGTCCTCCAGTTCCAGTGCGAACTCGGCGACCAGCGGGTCAAGCAGCCCGCGCAGCCTCTCGTTCTGGGTGGTGCTCATCCGGGTGACTCCTCGGCCGCGTGTGCTGTTGTGGGATCGGGTCTCAGACAGTCGTGTCAGGTCAAAGGGTATCCGCTCCACGACGTCGGCGACGCCCACAGGTACGCTCGGGTCGTGCTGATCACGGGGACGACGCGGCCCACAGGCCGCCGCAGACTGCTGCAGGGCGCCGCCGTCGGCGCCGCGGCGCTGGTCACCGGCTGCCAGTCGGCGGAGCGGGGCGGGAGCGCTGCCCGGGGGCCGTCCGGGCCCTCGCGGGAGGAGCGGCTGCGGCGGCAGGCGCGGACGGACGCCGAGGAGCTGCTGCGCCGGTACGACGCGACGATCGCCGCCCATCCCGCGCTGGCGGCGCGCCTGACGCCGCTGCGGGCGGAGGCGGCCGCGCACGTGGCCGCGCTGGGGGAGCGCGGCAAGGGCGGCAAGGGCGGCACGCAGGACGCCAAGGGCTCCGCGTCCCCCTCGCCGAGCCCCACACCGCCGGCCGCGCCGGTCGTCCCCGCGGAGCCCGGAGAAGCCCGTACCGAGCTGGCCGCCGCGGCCAGGCGGGCGGCCGAGGCCCACGCCCGTACCCTGGCCGACGCCCCCGGCGAGCTGGCCCGGCTGCTGGCCTCCGTCTCGGCGGCCGGTACCGTCCACGCGTATCTGCTCAGCAAGGGAGCCGCCGGATGAGTGACGCCGCCGCCGCCGACGCGTCCGGCGCGTCGCTCGCCGCCGCCCAGGCCGTGCTCGCGGGCGAGCACGCCGCCGTCTACGGCTACGGGGTCATCGGCGCCCGGATCGGCGACGACCGGGCCGGTGAGGCGCGCGCCGCGTACGAGGCCCACCGCGCGCGCCGGGAGACCGCGGCCCGGACCATCCGCGACCTCGGCGGCACGCCGCCGGCGGCCTCGGCCGCGTACGCGCTGCCCTTCGCCGTACGCGACGAGGCGTCCGCCGTCCGGCTCGCCGCCCGGCTGGAGGACGGGATCGCCGGGGTGTACGCCGATCTGGTGCGGGCCTCCGACGGCGAGCTGCGGGGCGAGGCCCTGGCCGCGCTGCGGGAGGCCGCGGTACGGGCGGCGCGCTGGCGTGGCGGAAGCACGGCGTTTCCCGGACTGGCGGAACGTTCCGGCTCCGCGTGACGGCCCGGGTCGCTCCGCCGTCCTGAGCGGCCTGGCGGTTTTTCGCCCTGCCCCCTGTACGACGACGAAGGACACTGCACGTATGACCTCCGCATTCCCGCCCGTCCCTCTCGACCCGCCGGAACGGCTCGTCCGCTCCGTCGGAGCCCGGGGCGACACGGCGGAGCGGCAGTGGCTGGCCGGACTGCCGGCGCTCGTACGGCGGTACGCCGCCGCGTGGCGGCTGGTGCCGGAGCGGGTGCTCACGCCGGGCGGCAGCCGCAGCATGCTGGTCCACGTCCGTACCCCGGACGACACCCCGGCGGCCCTGAAGCTCGTCCCCGCCGGTGAGCCCGCCGCGGGGGAGGCGGCCGCGCTGGAGCGGTGGAACGGCCTCGGCGCGGTGCGGCTCCTGCGGGCCGAGCCCGCGGACGGGGTGCTGCTGCTGGAGCGGCTGCGCGGCGCGGTCAGCCTGCGTTCGCTGGCGGAGGGCAAGGCGATGCTGGAGGCCGCCGCCACGCTGCAGCGGCTGTGGGTGGACCCCGGCGACGGCCACCGCTTCACGACCGTGGCCGCGTACACGGGGGAGCGGGCGGCCCGGCTGCGCGCCGACGGGGCGGCCGTGCCCGAGGCGGCGGCGCTGGTCGACGAGGCGCTGCGGGCGCGCGAGCGGCTCGCGGACTCCGCGGACCACGAGGTGCTGCTGCACGGCGACTACCACCAGGGCCAGGTCCTGGCCGGGGACCGCACCCCGTGGCTGGCGGTGGGCCCCCGCCCCCTGGCCGGCGAACGCGCCTACGACCTCGCCCGCCTCGTACGCGACCGCCTCGACACCCTCGCCGCGTCCCCCGGCGCCGCGGCCACGGCACGCCGCCGCGTCACCCGCCTCGCGGACTCCCTCGACGTCGACGCCGACCGCCTCCGCGACTGGTCGCGCTTCCGCGCGGTGGCCTCGGGGGTGGCGGCGGTGGAACGGGGCGACCGCCGCGGCGGGGAGCTCCTGCTGGAGTACGCGGGCTGGCTGTAGCCCCCGTCCGCTGCGTGCGGTCGGCCCCTCGGGGGCTGGGCCCGTGCCTCCGTGGCCGGCGCCGCCCGGGCTTTCGGTGCGGGGATGCCCCCACCCTCTGCGGGGCTGGGGCCGTGCCCCCGTGGCCGGCGCCGCCCGCGCCTTCGGCGCGGGATGCCCCCACCCGCACACCACCCGTTGCTGGTCGCCTGGTCACCGTCGGCGCCTCGGAGGCCAAGGGCTCTGGTGGGATTCCGTGCGGGGGCGCGGTTCGTCGACTACAGGCGACCCGGGCGCGGGCCTCCGGCGGGAGGCGCTGCCCGTGACCGCGGCCGCCTGCCGCCAGGCATCACGGTGAGGGACCACACCCAGCCCGTCCGGCGTTTGAGGACGAGGCGCGCAGCGCCGATCGGGGGTCCGGGGGCGGAGCCCCCGGCAGCGGAACCGGACCATGGCCGGGGGCCAAGCCCAGGAGTGTGTGACCGCTCAAGCACCCGCGAGGCGCGTAGCCTCGGCGGACATGTGGACAAGGCGTGTGCTTCTCCCCGTCGTTGGGCTCCTCGCCGCAGGCGGAGTCGTCGCCGGTCTGGTCGTCGGACTGGGCGGGGACGGCCCCGAGGACGCGGTGCGGGCACAGGCGCAGGGGTTTCTCGACGCGTGGGCCCGCGGGGACGCCGAGCGGGCCGCCGCGCACACCGACGATCCCGTCGCCGCGGGCGACCTGCTGGGGTCCGTGCAGCGGAACCTGCAGCCGACGGCCGCCGCGCTGCGGGCCGGAGATCCGGCCGAGACCAGGGAGAAAGGGCAGGACGGGACGTCCTTCGAGGTACCGCTGGCGATGGACTTCACCCTCCCCGACCACGGCCACTGGCGGTACGCCTCATCCGCTCTCGTGAAGCGCCGTGCGGAGGGCGAGGGTTGGACCGTGCACTGGACGCCCCGGCTGCTCCACCCGAGGCTCCGCGCGCACGAGACCCTCGTGCTCACCCGGCAGCGTGCGGAGCGCGCACCCGTGCTGGCCGCCGACGGCACCCCGCTCGCCGCCGACGAGCGGGTCTGGCACGTGTCCGTCTGGCCGGCGAAAGTCCGCGACGCGGGCGCGCTGTACGGAGCGCTGGACGCGCTGGACGCCGGCATCGACATCCCCGCACTGAAGAAGCGCGTCGCCGCCGCCGGGGGCAACGACTCCGTCCCCGTCGTCACTCTCAGGGACGACGTCTTCCAGCCGCACAGGGCCACGTTCGAGCGGATCTCCGGACTGCAGTACCGCGACGCGACGCAGCCCGTCGCCCGCCACGCCCGCGCCCTCGTCGGCACCGTCACCCCCGGCACCACAGACAAGGGCGCGTCGGGGCTGCAGGCGCGGTACGACGGGCAGTTGCGGGCCCGCCCCGCGACGGAGATCGTCACCGCGCACCGGGAGACCGGCCAGCCGGTGGCCACGCTGGCGGAGCGCGCGGCGGGAACCGGCAAGCCGGTCCGTACCACCATCGACATCCGCGTGCAGCAGGCCGCCGAGGCCGCGCTGGACGGGCTGGCGAAGCCCGCCGCGATCGTGGCGCTCGACCCGCGTAACGGGCATGTGCTGGCCGTCGCCGACAACCCCCTGAACGGCCCGGGCCGTGCGCTGACCGGCCGCTATCCGCCCGGATCGACGTTCAAGATCGTCACGTCGGCCGCACTCGCCGGGCAGGGCGTCGCCGCCGGGTCGGCCGTGGAGTGCCCGAAGTACGCGACCGTGAACGGCCAGCGCTTCGAGAACCAGGACGAGTTCCAACTGCCGCTCGGCACGACGTTCCGCCAGGTCTTCGCCCAGTCCTGCAACACCGCGTTCGTGGGCCTGCGTTCACGCCTCGCGGACGGCTCGCTCACCGAGACGGCCAAGGCCTTCGGTATCGGCGGCGAGTGGAAGCTCGGCGCCGCCAGCTTCGACGGCAGCGTGCCCGCGGCCCGCAGCGAGAACGAGAAGGCGGCGGACATGATCGGACAGGGCCGGGTGGAGGCCGGACCGCTGGTGATGGCGTCGGTGGCGGCGACCGTGAAGGCGGGCGCCTTCCACCAGCCGGTGCTGGTTCCGGACGCGGTGTCCGCACCGTACCGGGCCCCGGCCCGGCTGCCGGCGGCGACGCTCACCATGCTGCGCTCGCTGATGCGCGAGGTCGTCGTCTCCGGCTCGGGCCGCGCCCTGCGCCCCCTGCCGGGCGAGCCGCGAGCGAAGACGGGCACCGCGGAGTTCGGCGCGGCGAGCCCGCCGCGGACGCACGCGTGGCTGACGGGGTATCTCGGCGGCCGGGACCTGGCGTTCTGCGTCCTGATCGAGGACGGCGGCTCGGGCGGACGGGACGCGGGGCCGGTGGCGGCGGAGTTCCTGCGCGGGATCGGCTGAACGCGCGCTCAGACCGGCGGGCCGCCGCCGGATGAGTAGCCGTACTCATGACCGCCCCCGCACACCGCAGCACCATGGCAACCGAACCGCCCTTCGACGGATGGGGGATCGGCCATGGGAAGGCTGCTGACCGGTGCGCTCGCGCTCGCGGTGACCGTGGGGGCGCTGGTCCTCGCGTACGCCGTGGGGGCGCCGCTCGCGACCGTGCTCGGGGCCGCGGCGGGCGCCCTGGCGCTCCTGTGGCTGCTGGTGCTGCTCACCGTTCCGTGGGACCTGTACTTCCGGGCCCACTCCCTGCTCTCCGAGATCGCCGTGAGCCGTGAGAAGGGGCTCGTCATCTCCAAGGAGCGGGACACCGAGGCGCGGCGGATCGCGCGCGTCATGCTGCGGGTGGCAGTCGGCGGCCATCTGCTCTCCGCCGTACTGGCCGTGGTCGTCGCGCTGGTCACCGGGGCGGCGGCCGGCTACTGGATCGCGGGCTTCTTCCTGCTCAGCACCGTCTTCCGGCCCGCGGGCGCCTGGTTCAAGCAGACAGGCGGCCGGCTGGGCACGCTGCTGCGGGACGTGCGGTACCCGCGGGACGACGTCGTCCTCCTGCGGCACAAGGTCGACGACGTGGTCCGCGGGGCGACCGTGCTGGAGGCCAAGGCGGAGGAGCAGTACGCGGCGCTGGCGAAGGTGCGCCGCACCCTCGACGCCCTGAACGTGACGGTCTACCAGCGCGCCGACGAGGCCGACCGCCGGATCGCCGCGCTCGGCCGGGAGTTCCAGGCCACGGTGGACCGGCTGGCCTCCAACGAGGAGATCATCGCGGGGCTGAAGGCGTTCGTCCGCCTCGTACGCAACGAGGGCACGCGGACGACGTGAGCGCCTGACCACCGCTCACACCTCCCGCGGCACCCCCTGCACCTCTTTCCTCAGCCTCAGCCCCATGAAGATCTCCACCAGCCCCAGCGCGACCAGCCAGCACCCGCCGACCACCGTCAGCACCTCCAGCGAGTCGAACGGCGCGACGATGAGCACGATGCCGGCCAGGGCGCTGACGACGCCCATGAAGATCTGCCAGCCCCGCGCGGGCGCGGTCGGGTCGGACACGGCCGCCACCGTCTGCGCGATGCCGCGGAACAGCCAGCCGATGCCGATCCACAGCGCGAGCAGCAGCAGCGACCGCAGCTCGCTGCGGAAGCAGAACAGCCCCAGCACGATGCAGATCACACCGCTGACGAACGCCAGCACCCGCAGCCCCGTCGACGCGTGCGTGCCGAACGCGGCGACGACCTGCAGGATGCCGCTGACGAAGAGGTAGACGCCGAAGACGATCGCCGCGACCGTCAGCGTCGCCTCCGGCCAGGCGAGGATCAGCACGCCCACGACGAGGGAGATGGCCCCGGCCGCCAGGACGCTCTGCCAGGCGGCGCGGGACAGCAGATGCAGCGGCCCTTCGGGGGCCTGGGGCCCGGTCATGAGGCGCTCCGCCCGTACTCCCGCAGGAACAGCGCCTCCGCCAGCGCCATCCGCTCGATCTCGTCGGGGTGCACGCTCTCGTTCGGCGCGTGGATGAGGCAGCCCGGCTCCTCCACGCCGATCAGCGCGATCTCCGCGCCGGGGAACTGGTTCGCCAGCACGTTGCACAGCGGGATGGAGCCGCCCTGACCGGAGCGGACCATCTCCGTGCCGTAGACCTCCCGCATGGCCGTCGCCAGCGCCTTGTACGCCGGTCCGTCGGTCGCCGCGCGGAACGGCTGGCCGCTGCCCTCCGGCTCGACCTCCACCCGCGCGCCCCAGGGCGCCTCGGACTTCAGATGCGCGGTCAGCGCGGCGAGGGCCTCGTCGGCGTCCATGCCCGGTGGCACGC
Source organism: Streptomyces sp. NPDC051940 (assembly GCF_040680895.1). NCBI lineage: Bacteria > Bacillati > Actinomycetota > Actinomycetes > Kitasatosporales > Streptomycetaceae > Streptomyces > Streptomyces sp. NPDC051940. The sequence continues at coordinate 63,128 of NZ_JBFAXR010000027.1, forward strand.
GCAGATTGATGCGGGCCCGTACGGACGCCTGGATCGCGGCGGCGGAGCCCACCACCGGCGGGCAGTCGATGCCGAGCACGGTGACGGCGGGCCGGGCCCACAGCTCGTCGGCGATGGTGCCGGAGCCCAGCAGCCCGACACCGTCCAGGACGCCCGCGTCCGCGCGGAACTGCTCCGCCGGATACGCGACGCCCTCCCAGCGGGCCTCGCTGTCCAGGCCCTTGACCACCGTGTTGCCCCGCTCGTCGCGCAGCGAGTCGAGGATCCGGACCAGGGCGGCCAGCGCGTCCGGGGCGGGGCCGCCGAACATGCCCGAGTGCATCTCGCCCTTGAGCGTGGACACCGTCACCACGACGTTCGCGAGCCCGCGCAGCGTCGCGGTGACCGTCGGCAGGCCCAGCGCGAAGTTGCCGGTGTCGCAGATGAGCAGCGCGTCCGCCTCGAACAGCTCGGGCTGCTGCGGGACCAGCTGCTCCAGCCCGCCCGTGCCCTGCTCCTCCGAACCCTCGGCGACGAACTTGAGGTTCACCGGGAAGTCCCCGCCGCCCAGCGCCCGCAGCGCGGTGAGGTGCATGACGACGTTGCCCTTGCAGTCCGCCGACCCGCGCCCGTACCAGCGGCCGTCGGTGCCCTCGGTGAGGGCGAAGGGCGGGGTCCGCCACGCCTTGTCGTCCAGCGGCGGCTGTACGTCGTAGTGGCAGTACAGCAGCACCGTGGGGGCGTCCGCCGGTCCGTCCGCACGGCCGACGACGGCGTCGGAGCCGTCGGGCGTGGTGACGCGGCGCATGTCGGTGAGGCCCGCCTCGGTGAACGCCGTCACCAGCCAGTCGGCGGCCTTCGCGCACTCCTCGGGCGGGAACTGCCGCGGGTCCGCGACGGAGGGGACGGCGACCAGCTCCGTCAGGTCCGCCTTGGCTCTCGGCATCAGCCCGCGGACGGTTTCGCGCAGGTCGGAGGTCATCGCGATGCTCCTTGCGACAGCCCCGAGTATGCGGTTGGCGCCCGGACGGGCGTCCCCTCACTACAGCAAGGCGACGTACGTCCCGCAATCGGACCGAGGCCGGGCGGGGGAGCGGCCGCGGGTCACGCGACCAGGAAGTTCTCCCCCGCGCGGCCCGCCAGATGGTCGGCCACGTTGGCGGCCGTCGCCGCCATGATCTGGCCCACCGCGTCCTTGGTGAAGTACGCCTGGTGGGAGCTGACGATGACGTTCGAGAACGTCATCAGCCGGGCCAGCGTGTCGTCCGTCATGACCTCGAGCGACTTGTCGTGGTGGAAGACGCCCGCCTCCTCCTCGTACACGTCCAGCCCCACGCCGTCGAGCCGGCCCGCGCGCAGCGTCTCCACCAGCGCGTCCGTGTCGATGAGTCCGCCGCGGCTGGAGTTCACCAGGACGGCGTCGTCCTTCATCCGGGCCAGCGCCGCGGCGTCCACGACGTGGTGGGTCTCGGGGAGCAGCGGGGCGTGCAGGCTGAGCAGGTCCGACTCGGCGAAGAGCCGGTCGGGGGAGACGTACTCCATGCCGAGCGCCAGGCACTGCGGGCTCTGCCGGACGTCGCTGCCCAGCAGCCGCATGCCGAAGCCGTGCGCGATCCGCGCGAACGCGGCCCCGATCTTGCCGGTGCCGAGGACGCCGGCGGTGCGGCCGTGGAAGTCCCGGCCCAGCAGCCCGTCCAGCCGGAAGTCGAAGTCGCGGGTGCGGATCGCGGATCGCACCACGCGCCGGTTCACGGCCAGCGCCAGCGTCCAGGCGAACTCCGCGACGGAGTACGGCGAGTAGTGGGCCACCCGCGCCACGGCGATGCCGTGGTCGCGGGCGGCGTCCAGGTCGATGTTGTTGAAGCCCGTGGAGCGCTGCGCCACGAACCGCGTGCCGCCCGCCGCGAGGGCGCGCAGCACCTCGGCGTCCAGCTCGTCGTTCACGCCGGTCAGGACGGTGTCGTAGCCGGCGGCGGTGGGGACGGTGTCCCGGTTCAGGAAGACGTCCAGCGGCCGTACGGTGTGCGCGGTCCCGAACTCCGCCCGTACGGCCTCCTGGAGCAGGGCGCGTTCGTCGGCCAGTACGCCGTAAGCGAGGAACTCCATGCCCCCATGGTGACCGCCCGGCGGGTGGCGCGCAGCCCTGAGGACCCCTAGCCCAGCTCCTCCCACAGCCGCTCCACGGCCTCCTGCTTCGCCAGCTCCTGGCTCGTCCCCGTGCGGCGGTCCTTCAGCTCGACGACGCCCTCGCCGATCCGGCGGCCGACCACCAGGATCCGCGGTACGCCGATCAGCTCCGCGTCCGTGAACTTCACGCCCGGCGACAGGGGGCGGTCGTCCACGATCACCCGCAGGCCGGAGGCCGCCAGCTGTTCCGCCAGCTCCAGCGCCGCCTGGGTCTGCAGGGCCTTCCCGGCCGCGACCACGTGCACGTCCGCCGGCGCCACCTCGCGCGGCCAGCACAGGCCCTTGTCGTCGGCGGTCTGCTCCGCCAGCGCGGCCACGGCGCGCGAGATGCCGATGCCGTACGAGCCCATGGTCACCCGGGCGGGTTTGCCGTCGGGGCCGAGGACGTCGAAGCGGTAGGTGTCGGCGTACTTGCGGCCCAGCTGGAAGATGTGGCCGATCTCGATGGCCCGGTCCAGCTTCAGCCCCGCGCCGCACCGCGGGCACGGGTCGCCGCTCTGCACGACCACGACGTCCAGGTACTCGTCGACCTCGAAGTCCCGCCCGCAGACCACGTCGCGCGCGTGGGTGTCGGGCTTGTTGGCGCCGGTGATCCACGCCGTGCCGGGGGCGATCCGCGGGTCGGCGAGGTAGCGCACGCCCTTCAGCCCCTGCGGGCCGACGTAGCCGCGGACCAGGTCGGGCCGGTCCGCGAAGTCCTCCGCGGTGACCAGCTCGACCTCGGCGGGCGCCAGCAGCTCCGCGAGCTTGCCCAGGTCCACCTCGCGGTCGCCGGGCACGCCGACGGCGGTGATCACGCCGTCCACCTTGACCAGGAGGTTCTTCAGGGTGGCCGAGGCGGGCACGCCCAGATGCGCGGCGAGTGTCTCGATGGTCGGGGTGTCGGGGGTGTCCAGCTCCTCCACCGGCCCGTGCGCGCTGCCGTCGACGGCCGCGACGGCGGTCCGTACGGCCTCGGTGTTCGCGGCGAACCCGCACTGCGGGCAGTCCGCGAAGGTGTCCTCGCCGGCCGCCGCGGGCGCCAGGAACTCCTCGGACGCGGAGCCGCCCATGGCGCCGGAGATCGCGGAGCAGATCCGGTAGTCCAGCCCCAGCCGCTCGAAGATCCGCTGGTAGGCGCCGCGGTGCAGCTCGTACGAGGTGGCGAGGCCCTCGTCGGAGACGTCGAAGGAGTACGAGTCCTTCATCTGGAACTCGCGTCCGCGCAGGATGCCCGAGCGGGGGCGGGCCTCGTCCCGGTACTTGGTCTGGATCTGGTAGAGGATCGCCGGCAGGTCCTTGTACGAGCCCGTCTGCTCCTGCGCCACGAGGGTGAACAGCTCCTCGTGCGTCGGCCCCAGCACGTAGTCGCTGCCCTTGCGGTCCGTCAGCTGGAAGAGCAGGTCGCCGTACTCGTCCGCCCGGCCGCTCGCCTCGTACACCTCGCGGGGGAGCAGAGCCGGCAGCAGTACTTCCTGGCCGCCGATGGCGTCCATCTCCTCGCGGACGATCCGTGCCACGTTGTCCAGCACCCGCTTGCCCAGTGGCAGCCACGTCCAGATCCCCGCCGCGGCGCGGCGCACGTAGCCGGCGCGGACCAGCAGCTTGTGGCTGGTGGTCTCCGCGTCGCCGGGGGCGTCCCGCAGGGTCTTGAGCATCATCGCGGACATACGCTGGATCTGTGCCATGCGCGGAGGTTATCGGGGGCACCCGCAGCACGTGAAACGTAATAGGGTGCGCGTCCATGGATGACGTCGTGGTCGGCCCGCTGGATCTCGCCGGGCGCGTGGACGAGGCGCTGGCGGTGCAGGCGCTCGCCTTCGGCCTGACCGACGACGAGGTCGGCGTGCGCCGCCACGTGGTGCTGCGGCACACCACCAACCACGGGGTGCGGGCGCTCGGCGCGACGAACTCCGAGGGCCGGCTCGTGGGCTTCGTCTACGGCATGCCGAACAACCGCGTCTACTGGTGGTCCACGGTCGTCCAGCCGTATCTGCGGGCGAACGGGCTGGACTGGTGGCTGGACGACGCCTTCGTGATCACGGAGCTGCACGTGCTGCCCGGCTACCAGAAGCACGGCATCGGCCGCGAGCTGATCACCCGGATCACGGACGAGGCGGTGGAGCCGCGCTCGATCCTCTCCGCGATCGACACGGAGAGCCCGGCGCGCAGGCTCTACCGCGCGCTCGGCTACCACGACCTCGCCCGCCGGGTGCTGTTCCCGTCGGCGCCCAGCCCGTACGCCGTGATGGGGGCCGAGCTGCCGCTCAGGCGGCCGTGACGGGTGTTTATCCCGTCGAGGACTGTGGTCCGGGCAGGGTACGGTGGCGGGAGCGCACAGGTGCGATCTAGCCCGAACCGGCGGGTCATCCGGATCAATGTGTTTGTGGGGACCCTGTCCTGCGACCTCCTTCTCGGCGACGTACGGTCACTGAAGGAGAAGCGATCCGTCGTCCGCCCGATCGTCGCCGAGCTGCACCGCAAGTTCGCGGTGAGCGTCGCCGAGGTCGGGGACCAGGACCTCCACCGCAGGGCCCGGATCGGCCTTGCGATGGTCTCGGGGGACGTCGGACACCTGACCGAGGTGCTGGACCGGTGCGAGCGGCTGCTGGCCGCCCGCCCGGAGGTGGAGCTGCTGTCCGTACGACGGCGGCTGCACGGCGAAGAAGACGAGTGACAGCGAAGAAGGAGACGGACCAGTGGCCGACAACGCGAGGGCGAAGAGGCTCGCTGACCTCATCCGCGAGGTGGTGGCGGAGAAGCTGCACCGGGGCATCAAGGACCCCCGGCTCGGCACCCGGGTGACCATCACCGACACGCGCGTGACGGGTGACCTGCGCGAGGCGACCGTCTTCTACACCGTGTACGGCGACGACGAGGAGCGGGCGCAGGCCGCGAAGGGCCTGGAGAGCGCCAAGGGCGTGCTCCGCTCGGCGGTGGGGCAGGCGGCGGGCGTGAAGTTCACGCCGACGCTGACCTTCGTCGCCGACGCGCTGCCCGACACGGCGAAGACCATCGACGACGCGCTGGCCCGCGCGAAGGCGAAGGACGAGCAGGTCCGCCAGGCGTCCGCGGGTGCCGCGTACGCCGGTGAGGCCGACCCGTACCGCAAGCCGGGCGAGGACGAGGCGGACGAGCCGGGGGACGCGGACAAGGAATGAGCGGTACGGACAGGACGCCGGACGGCCTGGTCGTCGTCGACAAGCCGGCCGGCTTCACCTCGCACGACGTCGTCGCGCGGATGCGGCGTCTCGCGCGGACCCGGCGCGTGGGCCACGCGGGGACGCTGGACCCGATGGCGACGGGGGTGCTGGTCATCGGCGTCGAGAAGGCGACCCGCCTGCTCGGCCACCTCGCGCTGACCGAGAAGGAGTACGTCGCGACGATCCGGCTCGGCCAGTCGACGGTCACCGACGACGCGGAGGGCCCGGTGACGGACGCGGCGGGAGCCGTGGGCGTCGAGCGGGCCGCGGTCGAGTCGGGGATCGCGGCGCTGACCGGCGACATCATGCAGGTCCCGTCGTCCGTCTCGGCGATCAAGGTCGACGGCAAGCGGTCGTACAAGCGGGTGCTGGACGGCGAGGCCGTCGAGCTCCCCCCGCGGCCGGTGACGGTGTCCCGCTTCACGCTGGACGCGTTCCGGACGGCGACGGCCGGGGACGACGACGGCACGCCGGTCGTCGACCTCGACGTCACGGTGGTCTGCTCGTCCGGCACCTACATCCGGGCCCTGGCCCGCGACCTGGGCGCCGGGCTGGGCACGGGCGGCCATCTCACCGCGCTGCGGCGCACCCGGGTCGGGCCGTACGACCTCTCCGCCGCGCGGACGCTGGAGCAGCTCGAGGAGAAGCTCGACGTCCTCCCTCTCGCCGACGCGGCGGCGGCCGCCTTCCCGCGCTGGGACGTCTCGGCGGACGACGCGAAACGCCTCATGCAGGGCGCCCAGCTGTCGGCCCCGGACCTGGGCGCGGGCATCCACGGTGCGTTCGACCCGTCGGGCCGCTTCATCGCGCTCGTGGAGGAGCGCGAGGGGCGGTCGAAGAGCGTGGCGGTCTTCGCGCAGCCGTAGCGGGTCCGCCTGATGAGCCGGAGCGGCTCCTCCGCCGCTGCCCGAGCGGCTGCCCCGGCACAGCCGGAGCAGCCGTAACGCGCCGTCGCGCGCCCTCCGTCCCGCCCCGCCTCGCGGGGGAACGGGTGTCCCAGGACCCCCATTCAGGTGACCCCGGGGGCGCATAGCGACGCTCGCCGTTTCTCCCCGTCCGGGGGTGGCCAGAGATGCCCTGGGCGACACGGCGAGAAGGGGCGGTGCATGGCGGCGCGTGCCGAGGTTCTCCGCATTCGCGACCTGGCCGGCAGGCCACGAGGCACCGGCTTCCTGGTGGACCACGAGGGCACCGTCCTCACCAGTCACGAGGCCGTCGACGGGCTCGCCCGCGTCGTCGTCCACGCTCCGGGCGCCGAGGCCACCTGCCTGGTCGGGGCCGACGCCGTCACTCCGCTGGCCGACTGCGGCCTCGCCGTGGTCCGGGTGCCCGAGCTGCGCGGCGGGCAGCCGCATCTGATCGCCGGGGGCGAGCCGCCCGCGGCCGGCACCCCCGTCCGCGTACAGCTGCCGCGCGACGCGATCGAGGGCGAGGCCACCGGTCTGGCGGCCGCGACGTACACCGCCACCGACGCCTTCCACCTCATCGAACCCGCCCTAGAACTCACCCTCGACGACGACGGAGGTCTCGGCGTCTGCGGCCACGCGGCGTCCGGGGCGCCGGTGACCGACCCGGACGGCGGCGCCGTCCTCGCGGTCCTGGCGACCGCCATGCACGGCAGCCGAACCGGCCGCTGCTACGCCGTCCTGCCGCGCGCCGTCCGCTCCGCCGTGCTCGCGGAGGTGCTGGCCGCGAACGGCGCCGCCGTAGCGGGCTTCGGCCGCGACCTCAACCTGGCCGGCGTCCGGCAGCTCGCCGCCGCCACCCTCCCCGAGCCGCCGGCCCAGCTCGTCGAGCGTCCCGCCGTACGGGCCGAACTGGACGCCTTCCTGGCCGGCGACGCGCACGTCCTGGCCCTCGTCGGCGATCCCGGCACCGGCCGCACCACCGAGCTGAACGCCCTCGCGCACCGCACCGACGCCCCCGCCGTCCGGCTGCGCGGCGCCGACCTGCGGGTCGCCGACGCGGGTGTACGCGACGCCCTGGACCGCGCGCTGGGCGACGAGTCCCCCGAGACCGCCGCCGCCCTCGCGCACGCCGCCGGCAGCCCGCTCCTGGTGCTGCTGGACGCGCCGGAGGAGATGCCGCCGGTGCTGGCGCGCGACCTCGCCGCCTGGAGCGCGCAGACCGGGGACTGGCTGCGGCTGCACGGCGTACGGCTCGTCCTCGCCTCCCGGCCTGAGTACTGGGAGTACGCGGGCGCCCAGCTCCCCGAGGCGATGCTGCACAGGCCGGCCGTCCCGTCCGGCACGCTTCCGCCGTGTCTGCGTGTCGGCGGTCTGACGCCCCGGGAGGCGGCCAAGGCCCGTGCGCGGTACGGGATTCCGGGCGGCGCCGTGCATCCGGAGGCGGCCCGGCATCCGCTGGCGCTGCGGCTGCTGGCGGACGTGCGGGCCGCGTCGGCCGTACCGCCGCCGGGCGTGCCGCGGAGGTGGGAGATCCTCGACGCCTGGCTGGACCTGAGGTGCCTGGCGGTCGCCGAGCGGATGGCCCCCGACGACGTACGGCGGACGGCGGTGCGGATCGCGGGGCGGGTGCACGAGGCGGCGCGGCGGTGTCTGGGGCCGGGGCAGGGGGAGTTGGACAGGGCGTCGTTCGAGGAGCTGTTCCCGTGGCTGGGCGGGCTGGCGGAGGCGGTGCTTGCGGCGGGGCTGCTGGTGCCCGCCGGGTCCGGGTACCGGTTCGCGCACGAGGAGCTGGGGGACTGGCTGCAGGGCGCCCACCTCGACGTGGACGCGGCGCTGGGGCTGCTGGCGCACCCCCGCCCCGTCCCCGGACCCCGGGGGGCGCCCGTGCCGCCGCACCGGATCGGGCCGCTGATCGAGGCGCTGCTGCTGGTGGAGCGGCGGCAGGGCGCGGCGGAGCTGCGGGCGCGGCTGGAGGAGCTGGTGTGGTCGGTGGAGGAGTACGCGCGCACCGGCGCCGGCACCCGGTCGGGGGGCAGCGGCGCGGGTGGCAACGGCGCCCGGACGGGGGGCACCGGCGTGGGTGGCCCCGGCGCCCGGACGAGAGGCAGCGGCGCGGGTGGCACCGGCGCCCCCGGCACCTCGTCCGGCCGCCGGGGCAAGGGCGCCGCCCTCGCAGCCTGGTGGGCCTCCCACCTGCTGGGCGAGACGCTGCTGCGGGTGCCGGACGCACGCCCGTACCTGCCGGTGCTGCGGCTGCTCACCGAGCGGATGCTCGCGCATCCGCACAGCCCGGTGCTCGAGTCCTTCGGCCCGTCCTTCTGGCACCGGCTGCCCCTCACGACCGAGGACCGGATCGGCCTCCTGCGGCTGCTCGTCCCCGCCGACGACGCCCGCCCGTCGCGCTTCCTGGCCGCCGCCGGGGAGCTGCTGGCGGCCGACCCGGCGGCCGTCCAGCCGCTCCTCACCCACTGGTTCGACGACGACCGCCCCCTGCCCGGCCCGTCACCGGCGACCGTCGCCGACGCCGCCCAGGCGCTGCTGCACACCCACCGGCGGGCGGCGGTCGACGATCTGACGGACGCGCTCGTCACCGCCGCCCACCCCCGCGCCGACGAGCTGCTGGCCGCCCTGTGCGAGGACGAGCCGTCCGCCATGTGCCGGGCGGTCGACCGCTGGGCGCACGACATGCGCGCCGAGCGGCACACGGCCGCCGCGGTGTACGGCCTGCGCGCCGTCCGGCACGCCGTCGGCGACGCGGACCGCGAGCTGCTGTCGTACGCGGCCCAGTCCCTGCTGTCGCTGCCTGCCGAGGCCACGCTGTACGGGGCGGCGCTGGCGATCCTCGTCCGTGATCCGCGCACCCGTCCGACGTACCTCGCGCATGCCCTCTCACTCCTCACGGCGGGCGATCCGCACCTCACCCCGGCGGACTTCGGCCCGGCGCTGACCTCGCACCCGGACCCGGTGCTGGCGGCGTTCGGCGCGCGGCTCGAGGAGCCGGGCTCCGCCGCGGCGGACGTGCTGCGGACCCTGGCGGAGGAGCGGGCACCCGTGATCGCCCGCCGCTCGGCGGACATGGCCCGCGGGTACGCCGAACGGCACCCGGAGGGCGCCCGGGCGGTGGCGGAGTTCCTGGACGCCCGCCTGAACCACGGCCCGCGGTCCCGCTCGGTGACCTACCCCCTGGCCGTGGAGCTGCTGAGAACCCACCCCCCGGCGGTCCGCCGCGCGGTGGCCCGCGTCCTCCCGGCCCCCGGCACCCGCGACTCACGCCCCCTGCGCCGCGAACTCCTCGCGGTCCTCCTGGACGCGGAACAGGACCCGGAGGTCCTCACGACGCTCCTGGCCGCGGTGGCCGAACACACCGCCCACCGCGCCCCCTGGCGCACCCGCGACCTGGTCCACCGCATCGGCGAGCTCCTGGGCGCGACCCCGGACGGCGCAACGGCCTTCGACACCCACCTGCTCACGCTGGCCGCGTCGGCACCCCGCTTCGCGGCGCAGCTGCGCGCCTGGCTGACGGAGTCACCGGACGACTGGTCAGCGGTGGTGGGCCCCAGCACCCAGGTCACGCTCGGCGCGGCGGGCCCCCGGCGCGTCGGCTGAGCGGGCCCGGGGAGACCGCCGGGAGGCGCCCGCAGGACAACCCCGCACACAAGGTGACCCCCGCTACATGGCACGCTTGGAGCCGTGCCCATGACGCATCATGGACAGCTGGAACGAACGACGACCGGTCGAGGAGCAGGCACAGTGCAGCGCTGGCGTGGCTTGGAGGACATCCCCGAGGCATGGGGACGCAGTGTCGTCACCATCGGCTCGTTCGACGGCGTGCACCGCGGCCACCAGCTGATCATCGGCCGGGCCGTGGAGCGGGCGCGCGAGCAGGGCATCCCGTCGGTCGTCGTGACGTTCGACCCGCACCCGGCGGAGGTCGTCCGACCGGGCAGCCACCCGCCGCTGCTGGCGGCGCACCACTACCGCGCGGAGCTGATGGAGAAGCTGGGCGTGGACGCCCTGCTCATCCTTCCGTTCACCGCGGAGTTCTCGAAGCTGCCGCCGGCCGAGTTCGTGGTCAAGGTGCTGGTCGACAAGCTGCGTGCGAAGACGGTCGTCGAGGGCCCGAACTTCCGCTTCGGCCACAAGGCCGCCGGCGACGTGGCGCTGCTGGCGTCCCTCGGCGAGACGTACGACTACGACGTGGAGGTCATCGACCTGTACGTCTCCGGCGAAGCGGGCGGCGGCCTGCCGTTCTCCTCGACGCTGACCCGCCGGCTGGTCGCCGAGGGCGACGTCGCGGGCGCCCACGAGATCCTCGGCCGCGCGCACCGCGTGGAGGGCGTCGTCGTCCGCGGCGCACAGCGCGGCCGCGAGCTGGGCTTCCCCACGGCGAACGTGGAGACGCTCCCGCACACCGCGATCCCCGCCGACGGGGTGTACGCGGGTTGGCTCACGGCGGACGGCGAGCGGATGCCCGCCGCGATCTCCGTGGGCACGAACCCCCAGTTCGACGGCACGGAGCGGACGGTGGAGGCGTACGCGATCGACCGCGTCGACCTCGACCTGTACGGCCTGCACGTGGCCGTCGACTTCCTGGAGTACGTCCGCGGCCAGGAGAAGTTCGCCACCCTCCAGGACCTCCTGGACCGGATGAAGCTGGACGTCGACCGCTGCCGCGAACTCACCGCGGAGTACGACGCCCGCGCCTGACCCTCGTGGCCGGGTTGTCAGACCCCTCCCCGACAATGTCCCCATGAGGATCGCCGTAGCGCAGTTCGCAGTCGTGCCCGGGGACGTCGGTGCCAATACGGCGGTCATGAGCCGCCTGGTGCGCGAGGCCGGAGAGGCCGGTGCGCGGCTCGTGGTGTTCGGTGAGCTGGCCGCCACGGACTACCGGCTCGACCTGATCGCCCGCGACCCGGCACTCACCCTCGCCAAGGACGACGCGCGCCTGGAGCCGATACGCCGGGCCTGCCGCGAGACGGGCACAGCGGCGGCCGTGAGCGCGCCGGTGCGCACGGCGCAGGGGCGCCCCGCGATATCGGTGCTGGTCATCGGCCCCGACGGCGAGCTGCTCGGCCGCTACGACAAGCAGCACCTGTACGGCCGGGAGCTGGACGTCTTCGAGCCCGGCACGACCGACGGCCGCTTCACGCTCGACGGAGTCCGCTTCGCCCTCGCGGTCTGCTACGACAACCGCTTCCCCGAGCTGGCCGCCCGCGCGGCGGCCGACGGCTGCCGGGTCTACGTCGCGAGTTCGGCCCTGGACACGGACAACGACTCGTTCGAGAAGGTCTATCCGGTCCGCGCCCGCGACAACGGCCTGCACGTCGTGCTGGGCAACCTGATCAGCGACGGCGACGCGGGTCCCTGCCGCGGCGGCAGCGGCGTCTGGGGCCCGGACGGGGCGCTGCGCGCGGACGCCGGGCCGGAGGGCGGATTCGTGCTCGCCGAGGTCGCCGTCGGCTGAAATCCTGGCCGTCGTAACCGGAAACAGAACACGTATTCCCGAATAGCGATCGTCCGCGCGAAATCGCCGAAGGATTAAACCAATGTCCGGAGGCGACGATTTCATCACGGGCGGCGCCCCCGGCGCGTCCGCGACTCCCGTGCTTCTCCTCGGCCTCCCAGGTCAGAACCCACATCCGCATTTCAAACGGATCAATTCCGTTTTCTTGCGGGCAGGTTAACGATGAAAGATCCCCCAGATCGTTGACGTGGCCGCCTCATGGCCCCGATCGTGCTCCGCACCAGCGATACGGGAGCGTGCAGAGGAGAATTCCGTGAGGACTTCTGTGGCCGGAAGAACCGGACGGGCGTCCGTACGACGCAGAGGCGCCGCCGCCACGGCGGCCGGCGTCGTGACGGCGATGGCACTCGCCGGCGGGCTGCCCCAGACGGCGCGAGCGCAGGACGACGACGCGAAGAAGGTCCTGGTCGTCGGCAAGGTGGGGCTCAACGACTTCGAAGACCTCAACCCGCTGAACTCGGGCTGGGTGGTCCAGGGCGAGATCAACAACCTGATGTACGAACCCATGATGACCTGGGGACAGGAGGACTACGCCCCCGCCCCCGGCGTCGTCACGAAGTGGGAGTTCAGCGCGGACGGCAGGACCTGGACGTACCACTTCGACCCGAAGGCCAAGTGGTCCGACGGCAAGCCCCTCACCGCCAAGGACGCCAAGTTCACCCTCGACCTGATCAAGGGCAACGAGGTCCTGGCCGAGGGCGAGAGCAGCCTGGTCACCCCGATCACCTCCGTCGAGGCGCCGGACGACCGGACGCTGGTGATCACGCTGGACAAGCCCAGCGGGATCATGAACCACATGAACAACTTCCACATCATGCCCGAGCATGTGTGGAGCAAGATCGAGAAGCCCGACGAGTACCAGGGCGAGCCGGGCCAGCCCACCTCCGGCCCCTTCACCCTGAAGGAGTTCAAGCCCAAGGAACGCGTCGTACTCGCCGCGAACAAGAACTACTGGCGCAAGCCCGTCGCCTACGACGAGCTGGTCTTCCAGAACTACGAGACCTCCGAGGCCGCCGTCCAGGCCCTGCAGGCGGGCGAGATCGACTTCCTGGACAGCCTCAACCCCGAGCAGATCGCCGCCCTGGAGAAGACCAAGGGCATCAAGGTCAACAAGGCGCCGAGCCGGCACATGGACATGCTCGAGTTCAACAACGGCGCCCGGACCGCCGCCGGGAAGAAGCTCGGCGACGGACACCCCGCGCTCGAGGACCCGGCGGTGCGCCAGGCCATCCACCACGTCATCGACAAGGACCAGCTGATCGAGAAGATCCTCGACGGCAACGGCACCCCCGGCGTGGGGATCGTGGCGCCCATCTTCAAGAACTACTACTGGGACCCGGGCGCCGAAAAGGTCGAGGTCAGCACCGAGGCCGGGAACAAGCTGCTGGACGACGCGGGCTACACCGAGAAGAACTCCGCCGGCATCCGCATCGACCCGAAGAGCAAGAAGCCGCTGTCCTTCCGGCTGCTCTACCACTCCGACCGGCCCAACTACGCCGACGTCGTCGACTTCCTGGTCGAGTGGGTCAAACCGCTGGGCATCGAACTCAAGCCCGAGGCCAAGGAGGCCGACCCGCTCAACAAGGACACCGACGCCGGGAAGTACGACATGAGCTTCGGCGGCTGGAACTTCGGCCCCGACCCCGGCGAGGACTACGAGTACCACACCTGCGCCCGCGGCCGCCCGGAGAAGGCCGAGCCGACCGACCTCACGTTCGCGTTCTGGTGCGACGAGGAGTTCGACAAGCTGCAGGCCGCCGAGGTGGCCGAGCCGGACGAGGCCAAGCGCGGACAGCTCGTGCAGGACATGCAGAAGATCGAGTACGACCAGGCGCCGCAGATCATCCTCTGGTACGACCACGCGCTGGAGGCGTACTCGGACAAGTGGACCGGGTTCGGCACCCTGCCCGCCGCCGGCGGCGCGATCGCCCGGCAGCAGTCGTACTACGGCTACGCCCAGGCCAGCCGCTCGGTCTGCTTCAGCGCGGTGCGCATGGTGTCCGGGTCGGCCCGGGACACCCCGTCGACCACGTTCTCCAGGACGGCGCGCAGGGCG